>JAGCBE010000352.1 GCA_017652345.1 Methanobrevibacter sp. | reverse complement strand
TTTAGCTATACCATCTTCATCCATTAACATTTCATAAACTTCATCTTTGAAAATATACTCTGGATTAGAATTAGATAATGGAGATTTATTGAAATAATCCACAGCTTCATCTTCAATTTGACAATCAAATGTATCTTTAGTTATCATCCAAAATTTCTTCCTTCCATTCACCACCAGCAACAGTATAATGGATTCGTTTAATACCAAAACCTTTAATAATTCTCATACACATTGGACAAGGGCGACTTTCTTTAGCATGTTCATTGTTGCGACAGACCCACAATTCACATTTATGAATAATCTTACTATGGTGTTTCATAGCTCGCATAATGGCAACCGGTTCAGCATGCAATGCTTTCAAGTCATTGTATTGTTTCGTAAAGTCATTGAACAATTTTGAATTTACACCACTAGAAATAATGGCATCATTGTAAGTCAATACACAAGCATGCTTACAACGCTTATATTGGTGATTATTTTCTTTTACAGCCAAATCCTCACAATATTCTGTCACATATTGTTCAAATGTACTACGCTTCATTCTTTGGTTCCCTTCGCAATACAGTGAACACAAAACAATGCGATGTCAGATAGTCGGCATCAAAGTTGAATTTGTCTTCCATTTCAAAACGATAGGCATCGTATAGTGTTTCTTTAGTCTTCTTCAACACCAATACATGTTTATCGCCGAACAATGGATAAACCACCTCCCAGACTTTCTGTACTTGGTCAGTATAAATGATTAGACCCGGACAATTCAATGTACCAATTAACGAACCAATGTATTTAGCTTGCACCGGTATGATTTTCCTAAAGACTGATAGTTTCATAGTTACCTCGCATTTTATTTTTAAATATAGAAAACTCCATTGATTTTGTCAATGGAGTTTATTGCTTAAAAAGTAAATTTTATTTTACATTAAAGTCCTTCAGCAACAGCTTGGAACAACTTCTTTGTAAAATTCTTTAACTGTTCTTCATCGTATTCTTCTTCAATGTCATCATTAGAAACATTGGAAATACGATAATTGCGGTTCTTAATCAATTCCATAGCAGTAGCCTTTCCATGTGGATGCTGTTTATGCAAAGTACTGATAAAGGACTTGAATGTTTCATTGGTAATGGCAAATGGTAATGTCTTCAAGAAATCTTCGTTCTTCTGCTCAGATAGCAACCAGTTCAAGGCCTTCTGCAATGTGACAATACGAGCATATGCCTTACAATAATTATCCTGTGCAGCACAGCTAATGGATTGGTCTACGAGGAAATACTTATATTTCTCGCCACAGATTCGTGATGCGAAGAATTGGCCTTCTATCTTCTTACCACAAGCGTCTACCAATTCCTTCTTATCGGACAAATAGTAAATAGAACAAATACCTGTTCTACGCTTACGCTTTGTTACTTGGGTGATTGGGGTATGGTCAAAGCGTACCAGAAAATATTCTTCTGTCAGCTTACCACTATTCTTATCAACTACTTTTGCTTTTACTATCATATGATTTTTACCTTTATTTAAATAAATCCAAAAAGACTTTTTTCAAAGAAACTATGCTAAAACTATCACCATTCTTGTTTCGTTTCTTTTTAATAAATGTCATTGAACAATTGAAACAAACTCATTAAGAAGTATTGAATTTTGTAACTTTGTAACTTTATAATTTTAAACGGGTTTTGATTGTGTATAAAATACCTTAGAAATATATCGAGGTTACTCTTTCAATATGACAAGTCTATTTTAACTACAATTTATCATCGGATTTGAACCGATTGCTCCAAATGGAACATTCCGTTGTGGGGTGTAACAAAGCTAACACTACTTGTCCAACAACTCGGTCTTAAAAATTAACCATAAATCTTATTGTAGATTTCATCATCCATTTCAAAATCAAACTTAACGCTTGAGTTTACTTTGGCTAATTCATCTTCAATACGAATCTTCTCTTTGGTCAAAGTTTCTATGATTTCATTAAAATCAACATCAGTAATCTTTTCCAACTTAGTAACTTCCCAGTTACCAGTTACAGGATTTCTAGATTTCTGAGTGCGATTGAGTTTAAGAGAATTTAATGCTCTATTAGCAACATTAATCTTCAAATTGATTGAATTAAGTTTATTCATTAGAACTTTACCCTTGGCATTGTTCTTGTCAATAATGTCGGAAAGTTCATTTGAAACATCTAGACATTTTGTCCATAACTTATAAGTGTCATAGACATTCTTATTTTCAAATTTTTCAAGTTCTTCATCAACTTGTTCTGGTTCTACGATATATCTACTGATAACGAGAACACGGTCATATTTTGCAGCCAAATCTTTAATTCTTTTACGAAGAGTGAATGCAGTGGTCATATTCAATTCAATTTTCATATATTCCTCTTATTTATTGAATATTGACAATTTAGAATTTTATTATCGCTTGTCAATGGTATTTGTAAAAATTTTGTTACACATTATACTGCAAAATCTTCATTCAAATTTTTCAGTTTTTTCTGCATTTTTAAAGTCTTTAAACCCTTTTTGATTAGATTTAATAAGTCATCATTATGCATATTCTTATAGTATAACTGATTCCAAGGTGCATAACGCAAAATGTGTCTGTAGATTTCTATACAGACAACACATCTTAAATCGGCCATGGGGTCATAGCAATCTAATTCTTCTACATATTTGTTTAATATGTAATCAAAATTTAAGTTTAATAGTCCTATTATTCTTGCTTCCAATGACCAAAACATTTCTCGTTCAGGACCATCTACCTTTGATGAAATAATCCAATCAAATTTATAATCAAAATAATCAATCATTCAAAATCTTTGGAAATTTCGTCTTTTCTTTCAGTTGTTTTCTGTTCCTTAACAAACTTATTTAGAAAATACAATTTTTCCATTAACTTATTATAGTAATCTTCAATTTTGGAAAAATCTTTTAATGTGCGAATTGTAACCGAATTACCATCATAATCATAATCTAATGTAACCCTATTTAACTTAGCGTTATAAGATAAATTGATTGCAGGTAAAACTTGTATCTTACCAAAATCGTAATCTGCCCAAGATTCTAATTCTTCATCATCTGGAATACAGAATAGATTTTTAGGAAGATATACTTCCACCTCGGCATAACCATCTAGAGAATATTCTAGATTTTTACTCTTTGCGAAATTTATTAGTGCTTCTTTAAGTTTACTTTCCTTTGCCATTATATCCCTCGCAACTTTTAATTAAAAGTTCACCTATATGTTCTTTACCTGTGAATGAATATCTTTTATCCATTGGTGCTGTACTACTTCTAGATACTTTCATGTTTACAGCATCAATGAACAATGTACTTACTGTAATGTTGCCATCTTTATCAAACATATCGTAATCATGACCTTGATAAATGGCATTAAATTCTTCATCAGATATGTTCAAGATTTCTTTTGGATTGATTTGTTCCAGACCAAGACAATCAAACGAAATAACATCACATCTTTTCTTCAACATTGGCAAGTCTTTCTTCAACTGTTCAATGTTTGCTTTGATTTCGTCTGAATGCTTTTCAAGATTATCGTGACCACGGCGAATGTCTTTATATCCAAGAATCAATACTTTTCTACCATATAATGCTTTATAGTCTGATGGTTTGACTATACCAGCAATTACATGAATTACAACATTCTTTCCCAAGTCATTGATAATTCTAAAATCATCTTCATTGTTTGGGTCTATTAAAGACACACCAATTCCAGCAATCTTAGCATCCATAAGTTTAACTATCTTATGATAATGTGATTGTAAATGTCTTTGGTTGATTGTAATGGAAGGTATCAACCCCAATGACCTTAAATAACTAACAAACAATACAATGTCTGGGTGTTCTAGAGCATTTCCTCCACCAATGGCAATTTCTGTACCTTTCTTACAAGTAGCAAACAGATAATGGATTAAATTTAAGTTTGCATGTTTACCATTCTTGGTAGAATTTTCGGCGCAGTATGAACAACCAGCATCACAATAGTCAGTAATTTTCAAGTCAAAACTTTCAGGATATTCGTATGTAAAATGGTCTGCATTTGGGTCAAATGTTTCTTTAACCTTAGTGCCATCATCAAATATTTTTACAATATGATTACCGTTAGTGTACTTATGTGTCAGCTTCGGTAAAATCGCTTTCCATTTCATTTTTACGAACCTTTGATTTAAATGCTTTTAGACCTTTAAGATACTTAGAGATTTCTTTCTTAAATGATGGTAAATCATTAACAATTACTGAATCAAAATCACCAAATGCATTTTCATTGTGATATATAAGTTTATATTCACCACCATAATCTTTTCTTTTAACCATTTTAAATGAATAAACTTCTAACTTCAATTCACCAGTATAACTTACTAAGTCACACACATAATCGTCATCATATTTACCATTTGACCTCTTATAGTGCCAATGGTTGAAATATTCATAAACATCTTCATCTTCAGGATTGAAGTATGTCATAGAACGGTCTTGATAAAAACCAAGACTTTCCAAAAAGTCAATATATGGTTTAGCTTTTTCGTATATTTCTGGTTTAGCTTCAATTATTCTTTTATCCATAATAAACCTTAAGAATGATAAAATCCTAGTGTTACTTTTCGTGTCAAAACATCTACAGTTGTGAAGTCAAAATCATCATTTGATTCTTCATTTTCATCATCATTCCAATAAGAAAAATTAGATTCAAAATAATGAGTAGCATCTTCATATGAACTATGACTCAAATCATTGCCACAAACACCCATTTTGTTTTTTGCATAAGGCCAATTTGCAGCATCTGGATTTTTCTTAATTCGTTTTGCAATATTTTTTTCATAATCTTTCTTTGAATCATACCAAGAATTGTCAAAAGTATCAAACCAGTTGTAGACATTGTCTTTATTGAAATAAATTTTGTTATTGTTAATGTCTAGAAAATATGGTCTAAAATCCTTTGGAGGAGTCAATCCAATCTTAATATAAGCATTCTGTAAATCTTCAAGAAAGTCTACATGGTTCTTGTCATAATGGTTTTTGTATTCAGTATTCTTTCTACCACCATACAGACATTCCAAACTAGAAAACACAGCTTGTGCTGCTAGATATTTAATGAAAACTTCTGCAGATGAAAAATCCATATCAGTTTGCAATACAGTATCATCCCAAAAGATATTAAGTTCAATTTCCAAATTGCCATTCGCATCCAATGCAGGAAATTCAGACTTATCTCTCAATGGAATGTCTGTAATTTTCTTATATTCCTTGGAAAATGAAATACAATGTGTAGTACTGGAATTGGTTTCAAATACTCGTTTTCTAATAGTTTTCATAAATACCTCTTAATAACAATATAGTATTTTTAAAAGCATTTGTCAAATAAAATCTTCATTCATTTCTTTGAGTTTATCGTCAATTTCCAATTTTTTCAATATTTTCAATGATTGGTAAATATTATTTAACATTGGTTTTCCACTCAAAGGACAAACAACATGAGTTAAAGGAAACATGGCAATGCCTTGAGTGTCTTTGGAAATTTTTTTGCAAAATGATTTACAATTACAGTCCAAGAATTTTACAATTACTCGGTCTTTGTAGAATCCACAAAAATCTCCAAAAACATTTCCCAAGGAATCTTCATTAAATGTTAAATTAACTTCTTTAGCTGTTTTAACGAAATCTTCATATTTCATATTATCTTACTGTAATTACCCATGCCCATCCAGCATGATTATATCTGTAAGTATGACCATCTATTGTTGTGAACATTAAATCATCACCACTTGGATTGTACTTTTTGGCTTTATATGTTACACAAGTGTCATCACTACCACCAATAGAACAAATCTTAATTGGATAATAATTTTTACCTGTTCTTCTATCAACAGCTGGTGCACTGCTGCAGTTACAACCGATAAATGCCAAAGCAATAATTGCCATAATTAGTTTTTTCATCTTGTACCTCGCATTTTTAATAACCATTCACCATTGCAATTAGTCCATTCATCTCCATTAGAATCCTGTGTTGTATAGAATGAACCATTGCACAATAATTGATATTCCGTCGCATCAAGACCAAAACTACCATCTGCAAATTCAATGTTGATAGCAGTTCTACCTTGATGAATTTCAAAAGTGTCCATTCTAGCAGGATATGCATTTGAATATACTGTAGAAGTAATATATTCTTTTATGGTATCATAAACGATTTCCTTTACCTTTACAGTATCGTGTACAACTACCTGGTGACTAACAATTTTGTTGGTATTGTAAGTCATATTTTCTAGCATGATGTTTCTTTCGTACATTTGAGTTCCTAAAATTACAGCAACTAAAACGAAGAAACCAATAATCAGAATACCTTTGATAGCATCATCATCCATAATTTATTCTCCACAATGTTCTTTTTTACATTTCATTTGTTCAGACACAAGTAAATTGCGTTCAAAGCATTGTTGTCTACAAATGTTAGAGTCACTATCATACAGTTCAGTTGTTGGCTCAGCTTTCAAGGAACGGCCATTTACTTGTGAATTGGTATTCTTTACTGGAATAGAATTGATTTGTGTCTTCATTTGCTTTTCCATTAAATCACCAATTCTATTGAGTGCTTTAGCAACATTGTTGATAGCATTAACGCAGTCTTGATAACAACCACTAGCATTTGCGAATATTGCACACATTGAAATTAGAAGAATGATTTTTTTCATATTAACCTCTACTTATAATATCTCTAGATAAAAACATCATTGCTTTAAATAAGAAAAACAACACTGGAACTGATATGATTAAAGCCGCCAATGAAAATAAACCAAGTTTAATTGGATTCCAATTTTCAAACATATAATCAATCTTTGGTTTTACTACTTCAAAGAAGAAAACAATTCCAAGAGCTGTTCCGGCTAACAAACAAGTAAAAACAATGAACATTTATATCTCCGAACAAGAAAAAAGCACCAAACCAAACATGGAATGGTGCTTTTGGTCTATGGAACAATTACTTTGTAATTCCTTCCAATGTTTCCAGTGCCTTGGCACTTCCCAACATATCAATTCCATAGGACGGGCTACCCTTTCCACCACCATTTCCATTCAGAGAAATGTTGTTATGTGGTACGATTGGAACCTGGATTCGGGAAATTGCATCCCACTTGTCCTTATTCATCTGGATTTCACCATCAAGTTTCTGCTGTGGTGTCAAACCAGCGACAACCTTTGCTCGGTTAGCTGCAGCTTCCGCTTCACCTTCCGCCTTAATTCGTTTAGCATCTTCTTGTGCCTTCAATGCATTTAGTCGAGCTACTTCCTTTTCCCTTTCGGCATTAAGAATTGCCACTTCCTTTTCCTTTTGTGCCTGGGTCACTTCACGAATCTTGATTACTTCCTGTTCCGCCTTTGCTTCAGCAATTTTTGCTCGGCCTTCTGCTTCCTTGGTGATAGCAGTCTGCTTTGCGGTTTCTGCACTAGCAGCATTGGTAATATTGGTCATTTCCTTATCACGAATTGCCTTGATTCGGTTCTGTGACATAGTGTCAAGGTCAATATTGATAATTTCAGGAGTACCAACCTTAATACCATAGGTAATCAAGTCACTCTTCATACTAACAATTGGATTACCAATGGAGTCTAGCTTCAATCGCATTACTTCGTACTTCTGTACATCAGCCTTCTTGATAACCTTTCCAGTTGAATCTAGTTCATCTTCACCAAGCTTGTCATACACAGTTTCGGTATATGTACGATATTGACCAACATTCAAATATGTCTTAATCATATCACGATATTCAACCTTCTGCGTTTCAATCACATCAGCAGCATTGAACAATAGTGCAGCGTTGTTTACAGCATCCATTACCTTATTTCGGATTAGATTGTGTTTCAAAAATTCATCAGATTTCTGGTCCTGATGGATTAGCTTCATATGTTCACAATCTCGTGGAAGGAAATACTGAACGTGACCACGAATATCACCTTCTGCCTTCTTTGCAAATCGTACATGAATATCGTCTTCGTCTGACTTCATGTCACCATTCCATTCCTTACCATCAATGATAGTAGTGTCAGAATTGAAATAGAAGTCACCTACGAGGTTATAACGATAAACCTGTGCTAGACCCTTCCAATGCCAACCACCACCTTCAATACAGGAAAGTTCGGAGCCAAACATTGGCTGTGCAACGATAATCTGGGTTGGATTACCCTTGACGAACGGGTTTACGGAAATCATCACGGCGAGAATGATGATAAATGCGATGAGGCTAAGCGCCCACTTAATCTTGCTCTTTAGAGACATAGTAATTTGTTCCTTTTTGTTGAGTTTTTAACAAGTTGTGGCACAAAACTAAAAAAGAACCCTTGATTTGTCAATGGGTTCTATTAAGATTTGTTGTAAAATAAAATTTACACTTTCAAAGTAGATAATTTTATTTGTTTTAAACCATAGTCTCTTTTTAGACTTGGGTCAATATAGTCTTTCAAAAAATCACATAATGAATATATTAATTCAGTCTGATGTTCATTAAACATAAACTTATTATTCATTACTTTATTGCACCAGCCCATTAGTGAATTACCTTTTTCTTCTGCAGTAGCTGCCCAATCAGCACACAATTCATAGATATAAGTATCTTCCATGTTTCTACAATTGATTCCTGTAGAAGTATAATCACCTTTACCCCAATATTCACAGTGGTGTGGATTCGTTTTGATATGTTCCATTACAACATCATCAATGTCTTTTAATTCTTGCTGTGTTAATTCTCTATCAGCACAATATCGTAATGCTTGTCTTCTTAAATTGTTTGGTTTAAGTTTATCTGCATCATGTTTCATTACTCTTTTTATATCAATATCTTCAATAGGTATTTGACCACTTTCAACAAGAACATTATAGAAATACTTTACACGCTTGATATGGTCAAATGTACGGGTTCTACAAGTAACCACAACATCTTTCTGTGCACTTTCTACCAACATAAGATTATTTTCTTTCAATATTCTTATTGCTCTGTTGAAATTCATTTGAATATACCTACGAAATTTGGAATACCATTGAAATTGAATGCAGGATCTTTACATACTTGTGTATATGGTTTTTCAATCATTTTGTCTTGAACACCTTTCAACATTTCTAAAGGCCAATCAAATTTATCTTTTCTAACACTGGTATGTAAGAATATTCCTTTGAAATCTTGTGCTTCTTTATTGGAACTGAATACTTGGTCAGCATTTGTCTTGAATGTTTTTGGAATATTGTGTTGATTACACAAATAAACCAACAATTTAGCTACAGCTAGTTCTTGTCTATCAGTCATTGTGGCATAATACTTATATCCACGATAGTTACATTCTTTATAATATTGGTTTTCTACTTTAGTACAATAAGTATTACCATAAGCATCCAACAAATTACTACCACTCAATTTTAGAGGTCCATAATTGGATATCTCAATACCAATTGTCTGTTTACTCATAGTACCATTAGTACCAACACAGTTAGCTCCCAAATGATAACTCCAATATTTGTCATCAAATAGATTGTAGATATTTCCTTGTCTGTCTACAACATATTGAACAGATACTTTATTATCTTTTTTAGTTAATGCTCCAACATCACCTTTTAGATTACCAACAGTAAAATGGAGACATATTGCTGTTTTCTTTGTTTCAGCAGTATAGTAATATGAATTGAAATTTGGTCTTATTTGCTTAATGCAGCAATCGTTACCAATATCAATCTTATTGACCAAAGAATGTGTTACACCATTGCTATCTTTAAGATTGGTTGCAAATGTGGATTCTACTGTATCAATTTTTGTTGGATTCATAAAAAGGACCTCTATACTATTTATAGAAGTCCTTGATTAATTTAATCTAAATGATTAGTCAATAATTCGTGTTCATTGAAAAGGATATTATATTCAGCTGATTTAATTCCCATATCAATCATATATTGTTTTTCCTTTGGTATTTTGGATTTATCATAATTTATTTGTAATCCTTTTGATGTAAATTCAATACCAAGGAATTTTATTGTTTTCTTGACTATTGAGAAACTAATAACAGCTTCTTCAATAACTCTAGTAAATGTTTTTAGTGTTTTTGTCTCAGTTTTAATAAGTTTCATTATACGAAATCCTTATCAGCATTGTATTGTCTGTTAATCATTTCCATTTTCTTGTATTGAAGTTTGATTCGTTTGATGAATGCTTTGGCTTGTTCTAAATCAGTAAACTTTACAATGTCACCTTGAAAGAATGTAACTTCAGTACCATTTTCTGTATTGTGGAACATAGTCTTTAAATCCTGTATTCCAATACAATTGTTCTTGTACTTATACACAAACAATTTTAAATCTTTATTGATAGTTATGCTATAAATTTCTGTGCAAGGCATATAACAACCTCCAGAATACCAATTACCATAAGCTGCATTTGTTGTTGCTGCAGCGGTAGTATAATAACCATAACTTTGATTATTAGACCCAATGGCTAAATTGTTTGTGGTAGTACCATTTGATACAGTTATATAATTTGCTGTAGCCATAATTATTCCTTGTTTAATGCCATTTCTTTTACGAACTCATCCCATTCTTCATTGGAGAAATGTTCTTTTTCCATTTCTTCATCTTTAGAAGTTATTGTTGCCACAGTATTTCCGACAAAATCCACTATAACTTGGTACAGATTTCCAAGCTGGTGCAGCACCGGAAACCATATATCCGTTGGTATGTGTCCAACCAGATACATCTGATATATCTAAATCACAACTACTAAACATATCTATTCTCCATTTTTATTTTAATATAGAAAAGATATGTCATAATTCAATATTTGTAAATTTTATTTTTAGACTTGAACTTGATTGTCTTCAGTATTTCTATAATCACCATCAAAACATTCAAACCAGACTTTACCAAGCATGTTCTTATATTCTACAGCATATCCATCTGGTGCAGTAGGATAAATGTGTAATATCTGCAATTTGTTTGCTGCAGGAATACTATGATGCCCATGCTTACATTCAGGGTGATAGATAAGTCTATGGTGAGTTGGACAAAAACTCAATGTAACACCACTATTCAATCTATTTCCAAGTTCTTTAGGAGATATATGGTGCAATTCAATTTGACTTCTGTCCGTAGTTTTCATTGTACAACCAGGCCAATGACATTTGTATTCTTTTATGCCATTGTTTTGAACTTTGTAACCACAGTTACTACTGACAATTTTTATACTTTCTGACATTTTATTTCATATGCTATTTGAATAGCTTTTACCATGTATTCAGGTGTATCATCATTCACATAATGATATACGAAATTTGATATAGCATCTCCTAATTGTGTAATCTTTTCAGTAGTTTCTATATATTTTTCATCTAGAGATACTGAAAACAAATTTGAATTGAAACTTGTAATATTAAGTTTACAATTTTCAGGTGCTAATTCAACTTTATAAGAATATTCAAATTCGGTTTTATATTTTAAAATTACACTTTTCAATTCAGCTAGTATTTTTCTATCAAGTCTATATGAAGGCAAATCATCATAAATTCTAACAACCTCAATATCGGAATCAAGTTCAATCAATTTATTATTGAGGTCCTCCACCAGAGCATCAAAATTGTCTGCTTCAATTTCATATTTTCTACGAGCAATATCGTCTTTCTTCTTTTGCAATTCAATTGCTCTTTTTCTTTCATCAAGTTCGTGTTTTATAGCTTTCAATTGATACTCAAAATCAGTCAAATCTCTAATTTGATTGTGAGTTATGGTCTTAGTTCTTTCATTATGATAATTTACATTTTTAAATTGTACAAACTGTATCTTTGGAAATTTTTGTTTATCAATATTTTGTTTGAATATGACATAATTAACACCATAAAGACTGATAGGATAGAAAGTTACATCTCCATCAATCGTATGCATATATCTTTGGTCTAACAGTTTTGACATTTCATGCTTATATCCAAATTCATATAAAGTATAGAACTTTACATCAGTATCACCAAATACATTAGAAATGGAATTTTTTATTAATCTATTCCAAGGATTAGCCATTATCCCAGTCCTTCCAGTCTTCAAATTCTATATTTGGGAATACATGTTCATCGTGTTCTTTACAGAATTTACATATTGGCAAAATCCAACCTTTAGTTGAATATGCAGCTGGTTTTCCACAATATATACAGAGTCTCCAAGTATCATGTTCCAAATTACTTATCAATTTGTCAATCTTATCATATAATTTATTTAAGTCAATACCAGCTCTTTCTGAATATTCATAATAAGTATATATTCTTAAACTTCCATACTTTTCTTTGACTTCGGAAAATTTCAATAAGTTCAATGCATTGTTTTGAATCAATACTGTTCTAATATTTTCAAAGTAAACTAAAGATATCTTCTTCCATCCATCTGGAATGTAATCAAGCCAAGTCAATTCATTCTTGGACATTAAATCAATTTTCAAAAATGGATATCTTTTAACTAGCCTCTTATTGTGCTGTCTAGTTTTCCAATTATGAATGAAATTCTTGATATCTTCTTTAATCTTCATCTACATTACCCAATGAAGCTAAATCTTGTAATTCTTTTGGTGAAAAATACAAAGAATCGTCTGTATGCAACGAACCATCTTTATAAGCAATTACAATATAGAAAGCAACATCGTCATTTTCGTTTCTAACATTGAATAGCCATCTTGAATGAAATTCACTTGAAGGTAAGTATTTATGTATCTGAGTAGCTATGTAGCCATTGCCATCTTCAAGTGTACCTAGAGTATTCTTTTCCAAATCTGAAATTGTTAATTTTTCTATACATTGTGAAATAGTCAAATCAACATCAGCATTGACTTGTTTTTGTGGCTGTTTGCCAATATAATCATTCCAATTAGGTACATGATACATTATAAGCCTCCAATAGCTTCTTTAAGACCAATGAATTTGTCTTATCTTTTATAAAATCGTTGTCTTTCACATCGTCAGTGAACTGTTTTAGATAACCAATCAGGAATTGACCACAAGCGGCACTTCTACTTCTACCAGCTCTACAATGGATATACCAATTTTCAACACCTTTTGAATATCTATCCATTATGAAATCAACAATTTGCTGTGCTTGTTCTATTGTAATGCCAATTGCTTGTCCATACTTCGTTTCTAAAACATTTTCTGTTACATCGTCAAAATCTACATTCAAAACATTCAAATGTGGTTTACTGAACCAGTGCTCGTCAGTTTCGTGTTTGACTTCTTCAATGTAGTTTTTCTTAATTTCAGAATTACAGCAAATAGAAATAAATGCACAATTAGACAGACTATCAACAGTTTCGTCTGTCCAATTGTTTTCTTTCATAGTATTATCAAATTTCAAATGACTAAAAACATTAACCGTGTGCATAATCCAAAAATATAAAAAAATTAATAAATTGTCAATAGTTAAAAAGTGTCTTTAATGGCTTCACATTTACGAACTGCGAGTCCAATACTTTTCTGTACATATTCTTCTTGTTGCCATACAATATGTTTGGCATCTATAATGTATTTGAATACAGCCTCAAGATATTCAAACTTAAAATCGTCATAAACTCTAGTGAAACCAGTCTGTTCTAGTTTTTTCCAACATTTAATATCGCTTGTAACAGCCAATACAATACGGACTTTATCATCGTCTACATTCAATTCAATTCTTACTGAAAAATTGGTATAAAGAGTACTTGTATTACCAATATGCAAATAATGAATTTTATTATTGTTCCAATTCTTATACCAACTGTCTTCATTAAATGTAATACCAAGATCCGGGTACTTACCACCAAACTTAGCTTTCCAATCAATCAAATTTTTAGTATGATTATTGAGCTCAAGATTTATACTACTCTTGTTCATATTTAATTTTTGCTCGTTTTTTCTTTGGTTTGTTATGTACTCGGTGTAACTCGGCATAGATAGTTTTCACTGTTTTACGGTTTCTATCTAGAATTATAGTATAAGGAAAGGTATTTGTCAAATTTTTTCTTTTGGACAAGTCCAAATTGGTGAAAATGTCCTCAGGAATGTCACCAATCGTTACATATAGACCTTCTTTGTTTTCTTTTCCATACTTGAAAGCCATTTTTAAATGCCAAAAACTAAAATTTCGTTCTCTAATTCTTTGTT
Source organism: Methanobrevibacter sp. (assembly GCA_017652345.1). The sequence goes on along the minus strand of JAGCBE010000352.1, from coordinate 14,384 downwards.
GGGCATGTTGTGTAATAATCCCATGGTGATAATTCCTATCCAAAGTCAAGTCTGCAGCAATATTCAAATCCAAGAATACTATATCAACTTCAGGTAGAATTATATTTTTAAGTTTATTCCACATATTGTTTTTTCCAGTCCAAGAAATTCTGTTCAACTTCTCTAGTTAGTTTTTCAACTTCTTTATAATCATTCCTAATGGATAAGAAATCTCTTCTCATGCTCAAGTATTTAAGAAAACTATAACATTCACTAATTCGTTTTTTGTGCCATTGAAAAAGTAAATCATATTCATTTACACCCGGCTGTCTAACAACCTTATAATTCTTAATGCGATTAATAAATTTTTCTACTTCTTCAAGCATTTCTTATACCAATGTTGCATTTTAAGATTATCTTTCTTGATTTCAAACAAGGTTCTAGATTCGTGTACAATTATTGCTGTAATTATTCCCGCTCCAAAAATTTTCAATATTTTTTTAATCATTATTTAATATCCTACAATAATAAAAGCTTTTATCATTCCTATTAATCATTTCTTCTAATTCATATTGGATCTGATTAATTGTATCAATGATGCTACACATTTTAATATCAACTTGAGATTCCAATGAAAAACTTGCACTTATTTTTCGTGTTTTTACTTGAATTGGAGTACTAAAAACATGTATTCCAAGTGGATTTGAAGATTGTCTACCGGAAAGTTACTGTAATCATTTTGTCCTCACAAATTCCAATTGGTTTGTAGTAATGTATTTTTCATTTTGTCCAATATGTCTCAACATATATCCTTTTTCTTTTGCTCTTGCAACAATCATATTCAAGATTCTAGATATAAATTGACTATACATATCTACAGCAAACTTATTATTTTGATTTAGAAAGTCTTCAATCTCACCCATAGCTTGTGGCAAGATTGATCTTTCAAAAACATTCTTATCATTTGCACCTTCTGCATCTTTTGATATAGCCAATACATTAGATTCAAACGATAATCCGTTTTCAAGATTTAATTTTGTTTCTATAACTATCATATTCATCTCTTGTAAAAGTTTCACTAGATAAAACATCAATATTTACAGGTCCAAATATTTTTGCTTTAACCCGTTTAATATTTTCCTTCCATCTTTCTGCATCAGTATCATCTTCAATAGTTGTTTCGTAAACAATACCATTGCATTTAAACCGTAAAGTATGTATAAACTTAGAAATCATTTAGATAACTCATTTTCTGTCTGTATGCTTCAACTTGTTTTCCAATTTCTTCATTTGATTTGGCTTTAGTAATATAATATAAGAATAAATTGGTTTTATCCAAATTACTAAATCGCAATCCTGTCAAACTATAACAAGGAAATCCATGGAAATTGACTGACCAAAATGGTTTTCCTCGTAGAAGTCTATATGGAGATGTACACGATTGAAATGTAACCTCCAAACCAAGTTCAGGGAACCAAATATTCAAATGAAGTTCTTCCCAAAAATGTTCTTCATTGACCGTAGTATCTACGGATATATTAAAGTTTGGATGTTCTTTAATATAAATTTTAGCCAATTGAAACAACTTGTTTAAGTTTTCTTTACTTCGCTTAAACGAAACTTCTACATCACTGTAGAAGTTATTTCGCTGCTTAATTAGCAAATCAATATTTTCACTATTGAAAGCCATTACATAACCATAATTCTTTCAATATACGCTTTGAGTTCTTTCTGCGTCATTCCAGTCTTTTCTTGCAATTCCTTCAAATGGGAAAGCAGAATTTCCTTAAAAGAATCGGCAATGCTTTCTTCATCGTTTAGTACTTTTGTAATGTCATCAAATGTTGTTGGCATATTTTACTCCTCAAATTGGGTTTTAACTCCATCCCATTCAATTTTGATTAATCGTTCCATTGCTTCACGCTGTTTAAGATAGATTGTCATAAACATAAAGAATTTCTGTAACTTTACATAACATTCTTCTACGCCTTCTTCAATCTTACCATCATCATCCCAGTGCCAGCAATAATCACCAGGACAATCTTCATGTAGTAACTTTAAATAATCTACTTCACCATTTTTCTTTTTCTCTGGTCCTGGTGAAATACAACACAAAGGCCAGGAAACATTATTATTCCTATAATTAACACCAAATATAATGGCATCTTTTGAATAGCCAAATTGTTTTAGTGCTTCCTGCCATTCTGGTTTCAAATGCTTTACTGTTACAGTACCATTCAAATAACAAAAATTAACTGTAACATAATTCTTGATTAAATCTTCAATTTTACCAAGCTTTGAATAAATACCCAAGTGTAATCTCCTTTTTATATTTTCTAACATTAAGCATCCTTTGTGGATTCAATAATTGCATCATATTCAATGTTAATTTGTTTAACCATTTGTTCACGCTGTTTGAGATAGAGTTTCATAAACATGAAATATTGTTGAAGTCTAACATAGCAAATATCAATGGCTTTTTGGAAATTTTCAATACTACCCTTCATTTCATCAAATGACCATCTCATACGCCAGTCTCTATCAACATCACGATAGAGCAAATCACGAAAATCTTTACAATCACCACCTTGGTCAGCACCAAAACTAATTACAACAAGTAGATTTTTCTGTTTATCTTCTTCATCATACCATTCAACACCAAAGATAGGAGCTTCCTTAGTATAACCAAATTGAATCATTGCTTTTTGCCAATCTTCAGGCAAATGTTTAACCTTCAAGCAATTGTGATAGATTTGCCAACTACCAGGAACATTGGCTTCAATTAGTGCTTCAATTTTTGATAGATTTTTAAAGATTCCCATATGAAATGTCCTTTTGATAGCTGTTAATATCATCATTCTTCCTCGGTTTTTTCTTCCGATACAGTCTGTTTTGGTGCAGACCAACCAGGAGGAGGTTGAACATTGATTTTAATTTGGGTCGGAAAGTCCGATTTGATTACACCAACCACATTGTATATCCACATATACAAAGTTAGCATTAGAAATGTTCCAGCGAAAAGGAAATCCTGTTTGGTTTCTGCATTGATAATTCCATTTAGCAGAAATACCGAAACAAAACTCCAAATTATAATCATTACTCGCATCATATTACAAATATAGAAAAAATTGTTTATTTGTCAAACACCACATTGTAAATTTTTTGATACAAGTCATGACTCTTATTGAACTGGTACTTGTAATACTTGATAACATCTTCAATGTTATCAGAAACAAAACTTTTCCAATTCATTGCTTCCGTCATGAATTTACTATCATAATACGGTTGAACTTCAACACAAGCAACCCACTTGTTTTCTTGGTAGGTGAGTTTAATACTCATATAAGAATATCTACTACTACCTGTCCACCATTCAAGCAATTCAATGTGTTTTCCAAAACTATCACCGAAACGCTTGTCTTCAATCAAATCTTCATCAGCAAGATTGTTATTAATGTAGACACGGAAAGACGGTCTATCAATTTCAGTGGCAAAATGACATTTTGCATTGTATGGATTGATTACTTCATTGATAGAATCAATGAACAAACGGACATCGTCTTCATTCAATTTGAACTTGTTATTTTCAACTGCACACTTCTTTGCTTCCAACCTGTTATTCTTTACCAAGTCACCAAAGTAAGTGTTTATGAATTTGACGAACTTACTAATATGTACATTTGTCAACCGACTCACATAGCAATCATAAGTATTGTGATAAAAATCAAGATGCTTTTCGTACATATTACGGCGAATCTTACGCTTACAAATAAACTTATCCTTACGAGTCCAAACATAACTATCATCATATCGGATTTCGCAATAGAAGTCATTTGAATCTGGGTGATATCTCATGAAAAGCTTGATATTGAAAGCATTTTCATTGTGGTCAGTAGAAGACACAATATGGAAAGTAATATCTGGACAATGCCCAGATGCATAAACACTATCAGACTTACAAACACCCAATTGATAGCCATTGTTCAACAATGGACTAAACATATCCAAAATCTTCAAGAAAGGAGCGTCTGGATAATTCTTTGACCGAGTATATTCCAAATTCAAAGGAATATAATCAATCAATGAATCAGCTCTGTACTTTACATTAATACCCATACTAAATTTCCTTCCAATAAGTTACACGATAATTAGAACCTTCATACAAATACGGCGGAGCAATGCAATCATCTTTGTGTTCTTCATAGAACTTCGTACATTCTTCCAAAGTACCAATAAATTCACCAATGGTATAACGCTTTTCCTTCATAGAACCTCCAATTAGAGTACATCCACCGCGGCATTTGCAATCAAACCAGCAGCAAAAATCAATGCCCCGCAAATACCCTGAACCCAGTATTTTACCTTTGCAACCTTTTCATTATGACGATTGTATTCAGTCATGTTGGTGAAGCCGTTCGGAATGTATTCGTTCATGTGTTACCTCATTTGTTTGTTGTTCTAAGTTTAAATATAGAAAAAACTACTAAGTTTGTCAATAGACTTAGTAGTTAATTTGGTAAATTTTTGTTTACAATTAGAATTTATATGTGGCATGTACAGGTATTTCTGCAAACCAATTACATACCTTATATACTTCTTCCAAATCTTTACACTTAAAGTATGAATAGTTTATTTCGTTCACACGAACTCGCCAAGCTTGGTCTGATTTACAATAATTTATATTTATGTTATTGTCATAAGTCCAATCATTGATTCCATTTACTACAAAATTTGTATTATGTTTTGAAGCCAATTCATTCATCTTACAAATGAAGTCTTCATTTTCAATGTTGTTCAATGATAATTTGTTCTTTCGTTTCTTTGCTGCCAAATTTGCTCTGACAACTTTCTTATTGCACCATTCAGTCAAGGTGTCAATGATTTCTTGTTGTGTATATGCTTCTAAGTTCAACTTATCTGTAAATTCGTATTTTTTCCTCTTACCATTTACATACAGATTATAAGTATTGTCTTTATTTTTATGAAAAAATACTTCTGGTTTTATTTCACGATTGTATGAATATCTACTGTCAAAATAGAACTTGAAACCAAAGCAAAGACTATTATCCAAATCATTTTGTGGAGCTTGAATATTAGTGTAGAAATGATAATATGTTCCATAGAAGCTATTGGTTTTCTTAATTTCCCAGCCACTAATTTCTTTCATCTTATTGATTTTGTATGGTGTAATCATTTGAACTTTGTCCTGTCTAGTTTAGTTTCAATTTTTGATGGTACATTCAACCATTCCAAGAAATAATTGTCAAGGATTTCTTTCATAGTGTCAGCAGTCATATCTTCCTTATAGGTTAGCCAAGTTGACCATTCACTGACATAACTACTAATGATTCTATAAGCAAATGTGTATTTTCCAGTTAGACTCTTTCGTATGACCATGTTAGGTCCTCTAAATCCACCATAACCATTCAATTCTTTACATAATGTATATGAAATTGCTACTGATTGAATTGGATTCTTTTGTGATTTAAATGTAAGTCCACAGTCAGGATGTTCTTCAGCATATCCTGTAATTACATAGTCAATTTCGTTTTCAATGTTTTGGACTTTAGTCTTTACATTCTGGACTTTATTCTTCTTGTTGATTCTAAGAGTTGTTTCTTTGATACACTCTTTAAGTTCCTTCAAGAACAGTTCTTCCCATTCATCAATCTTTTCATTTGGAATGTAGCCATTTGGTACACCGTAAATATCCTTGTTGCTATATTCTCTTAGGAACTTTGACATAATGTAAGAACCAAAACAGTTATATCCCATATATCCTAGGGTATAATTTGTTGATGGATTTTCAAACTTAATGTTACTTACACAATCAAAGTATTGGTAATATCCGTTATTTGCTACACCTGGTTCAGGCCAATAGTTAATTGATATTGTGCCATTTGTGTATCTCCAGTTTTTCTTTACGAATCCTTCATTTTTAAGTAATTCCCATACCTTATCAGTGTGATACAGTACTATTCTTTCTCTAAGTTCTCTTCTTTTATCCCAAGACCAATCCTTGTAAAAATCTACTCCGTTTTTCATTTTATCTCCAGCCAATATCACACTTTGGCTTATTCATCCACCATTCAACAATATTGTAGGCTTCTTCAAATGTATCTACTGTAATTTTTGCTTTGCACATCCACTGATTTCGTATTTCCCATTTCTTCAATTTGGGTCTTTCATATAGGTGCAATGATTCAGTCCAAGAATAAGAACTCTTTGCACCATTATAGAATATGAATTGGTGTGCCGATGAACCTGTCGGAGTCTTATCTTCAAAATGACAATTTTTATTGGATTCAGCTAATGTTTTGAATTTGCCGATAACATCTTCATTGTCAATTTCCCATTTCTTATCATTGATTACTTTCTTCTTGGAGTTCAATGTAATTCTACTAAGTAAGTCATTAAATTGTTTTTGAACTCTATCTAAGTAGTCTTTCAATGATTCCTTATCTTCCCATTGGAGATGTTTTATAGTACGATTTTTATAATAATCATACTGTCCATAGTAACCATTTCCACGAATGATATAACCACTAAGACTATACTTATCTTCTATATCATCGGAATTTGAACAATATCCAAAACCGATAGTAAGATTTTCTTTTTGGTTTTCTAGTTTTATATTAGTTGAAAGAATCAATACATTTCGTGATTGTCGCTGTAATGTTAATCCTAAACTATCTGATTCTTTTTTTAGCTCATCAATTGTAAATGTTTTCATATAGGGTCAATTGTAAAATATTTTACAATGTATGTCAATAGTAACATAAATAAAACAGTTTTAGAACGAACTTTCCACAGTTTGTAAAAACAAAAATTTATTTGAAGTATTTGAACTTGATTTAAAATTGTTATATTTGTTTGTAGAGGAATTGTATGACAAATGAAGAATTAAAGACATTAAATTATATCAAAGATAACATTGATTCAATGGAACCTACTATACCTATTGTAATTCCTAGCTATAAGAATAGACCAGGAAACATAGTTCAGAATCTAGAAAGACTATCAAACAATGACATTTATGTATTCGTGTATGAAGACGATTATCTGGCAAGTGCTTACAATCAGTACGATAATAAACCTAATGTGCATTTCGTGAAGATTCAAGCTGATTGGCGTTCCATTCAGCGTAAAAGACATTTCATACAGAAATACTTTCTAGAAAGACCGGAAATCCACGATTACATTATGATTGACGATGATGTTACAGATAGTAAAATGTGGACTATTGACAAGGTCAAACATAACCATTTACCATTGATTAATTTCTTTGGAGCATTTGAATATGCTCACAAGTCTCTTGGTGATAAAAGAACATATTCTTGCACAGCAGCTAGTGATTTGGAATTTGGTCATTACGATTTTAAGGAATTTATGAAAATACACGGCCAGCTACACCAAGTATTCGCTATCTCAAACGATTTTGTTAAGTCTAGTGGTATTATGTTTAGAGATGCAGAAAATATCTCAGAGGACGTTCTACTTACTGCAGATTTGATGAAAGCGGGTTATGATACAAATACATTCTCTTGGATGCAGTATATTTTGACTCACAATATGGATTTGAAATACAGTCTGGCATCTACTATGGATAAGCAGCATTTATATGTCATAAACACATTATCCATACTTAGAGAAAATGCAAGACCATTCTTTATGGATTCCAACAATACATTCGGTACTAAAGCCACTATGAAACCAAATAAAGACTGGTATCTAATGCAACCAATTGTAGACGATAAGAATAAGACTCATAAAGAAAAATTTGATGAGCTATTGGTTCTATTGAAAAAACTAAAGAATAAAGATAGTGATAATGAACGACCTAGTGAACTAGAGGGATTCTTTGAATAGATATAAAAAACCACCAAATCAATTGGTGGTTTTTATTTTTAAGTAAATAAACATCATTAAATATTAGACCAATGTTTCCAGCTAGATTTCAATTGAGCAGTCAAAATATTCATCCAATGATCTTTAATATAATCACTACAATATTTTGCATAATCCAAATCAGTAGGATTCTTTTCAATAAAATCACTATGTCTTCTTACATTGTATTTATTCCATTCAGTCTGATGTTCTTTCTTAATAAAATCACGAATCGGTTTATTATATTTTTCAATATTCTTTATCAATTCAAGATTATTTTCGTAAATTTTATAATCAGAATCTTCCCAAGTACATTTGTTATGTTCTCTAAACCAATTTAGTTCTTTTTGATAAATTGCATCTGTAAATAAATCACCATAATGATTTTTTACATATTTTCTAAAACTAAGTGTTTCATTTTCATCTGTAATCTTGTATTTACCTTTACTTTGAATGTACTTATATACTTCTTCTGCTTTAAACCAAGCACGTTCATTTGATTCAGGTGGATATTTTTGTGAATTTTTATTCATAAAGTTTGAAAGAACATTTTCAAAATGCTTATATTCTTTTTTAGTGAAATAATTATTTTTTAGTGCATAAATTTTATTAGCACGGTTCAACGCATGTGCCTTATTAATATCAGAATTACACTGATTCTTTATATTAAAAATATTTACATTTACTTGTACAGTTGTATTCATTACCGATTTATTATTTTTTCCTGGTGTTTGAGATGTTTTATTTTTTGTTAAAAGAACATCTACACAATTAATAACATCTTGTACATATTTTGAATTTTCTATTTGAGTAATATTCTTGTTAATAAATATAAATCTAAATTGACCAACATTACTTGTCATTGGGTCTTTATCTGGTGCACTTATAATACCTCTGTCAATTTCATATTTCCATAATGAATATAACATATTATAAAGTTCTTTTCTATATTTAAAATGTTGTATATGAAATTCATATGTACCGTAATTTTTTCTGTATTCAAAATGAAGTCCTGATAAAAACCAATAAAATGCTTGGTTATCAGGTAAATTGATTGGAATATATGTAATCCAATTATCATATTCTGTAATATTCATGTTATATCTCCTATAAAAATATTTTGGTTTTTATTTTATAACACAAATATAATTATTAATTTTTGAAAATCAATATACTCTAATGTAAAATTATTTTTACATTAGAGATAAATATAAAAATGAAGAGTTCATATTTGAATGAACTCTTCAAAATAATAAGTTTAAATTAGTTAATTATTTACAAATAATACAGCGAGCACAAGCTCTAACCGTTTCATATCTCCAAGGATTAATAATCATTTTATTAATATTTGGATTGTAAGTTTTTGCAACTGAATTATTTATATTCCACATTCTATAATCAATCGCCGTAAACGCATCAATCCAAATTCGTTCAAAATCAAAATAAACTGCTGTAGCAAGCATAATCATTTCAAATTCATAACTTGCATATTTATCATCAATTAAACTCTTTTTATAAGCAGATTCTAATTCCAATAAAGCTTCATATGGCTGGAAATTTTTATATTTCTCATATAAAACACCAAAATTTTTTTTATTTACTGCATGATATGCAAAAGCAAATGTATTTGTACACTTATTACCTGTGCGAGTATTATATTTCGTGTTTTTTGAAATTCCTTCATCAATCCAATCTTTTTCATTTTTTACATTTTGATTAATCATATTATTTTCCTTTTATATTTGTTAAACGGAATTTTAAAATTAGTACATTATTATTGTAAAGTCAACATTCAATTTTGTAAATTTTTGTTTACACAAAATCATCTTTCATAATTTCTTTTCTAAGTTCAATCTGCAGTTTTTTATACTTAACTATAATCTTTGATAAAATCTTCTTTATCCTGATATAATTACATTTTTCATTATCATTTGAACACAAGTCTTGAAATTCAATAAGTTTTTCATTCCAAAATCTATTAATAATAGCCGTTGAAAAATAATATACTCTTTTTTCATTAGCTTCTAAAATGTAGACATCTCCAACGAAACCATATTCAACACCTTCTGTAATCTCATAGGTCAATCCAAGTTCACTACACATTTTCTTTATATCCATTTTCATAGAAGTCTTCCTTTAGTTCAATTTTCTTAACTTCAATAGATTTCTTCTTATATTTCAAAATAACTTCATTAAGTTCTTTTTTCAATATCTCAAAATTAGATTCGTCATTAGTAATTGATTTAACATTTATAAAGTAAATCTTATATCCAGAAACATATCTAACATCAGTTTGAAAATTTATGACTACTCCCTGTACTCCAATAACTGCATGTCCATCATATATACCGCACTCAAATCCACATTCATTTACATATTGTAGATTGGTTTCTTTGCACAATTTTTCTAAATCAAGTTTCATTTTCAAAATCCTTATTCATTTCAAAGAGTTTCTTTCTAACCATCAAATCTTTAAGTTCTTTAATTCTATTATATACGAGTCTTTTACCTTCTTCAACATCAGTAGCATATAAACCACATTTATATTTACCACTATATTTTCCATTATAGGTTATTTCTTCGTCAATAGAATCGTATATAATAAGACTGCATGGTTCCCAGTTATTACATGGAAATTTTGACCCATCTACTCTCCACCCACAAACTGGATAGAGCCCAAAATATGCGGAATAACCAATAGTATGAAATTCCAGACCAATTTCTTCAACCAATGCAATGTATTCATCTCTAGTCATATCATTTAAAATCCTTTTCCATGAATTTTTTAGCAAGTTTTACTTTATAATGTTTATAATCTTTTGCCAATTTAAGGGCATAGTTCTTAATATCATCAACAATTTCACTATTAAAGTTGTAATAGTGTTGCCAGTTTCCGTTAATGGTAGTACGATACCAAAAATACTGATAATTTAGTTGAAAAGAAAATAGTTCCAATTCACCAAGGTCATAATTAATATAATCACCATTTTTAATAATGGTGTAGCCTAAGTTTAAAAGATAATCTTCTAGTGATTTTTTCAATGTTATAAATTCCAAACCAGGTTTCATTATTCAAAGTCCTTGTTAATTTCTTCAATTGCTTTCTTTATATTATCTTGTTTATAAGTCTTTACCAATTTAGCAGCAATTTGTTTAAGATATGGCACATATAAAGGTGAAATATCTTTCAAATCAGACCATTTAGCTGTTTTGGATTCACGATACCAAACTACTTTATATTCGTAATTTATGCAAAAAAGATCATCTTTATCATAGAAATAATTGGTTTGACCATCTGTAGCCACTGATATAAAACCTAATGACTGAAGATATTTCTTGAAATCCTTAGCAAATTCATTAAAATCAATCATCTTTGAAATCCTTGTTTATTTCATTAATCTTATCTTTAACGATACTCTTCTTGACTTCAGCAATCTGATTTAACAAAAATTTCTTGGCTTGATAAATTGTTGAATATTCCTTTTTATTGTAAAATAGACAGAAAGTCATACGATTATCAGTTCCTCTTTTTGCATATATTTCTGATACAATTTTACCATTGTATGTTACACTGGCAGCACCAATTTCAACACCAAGTTCTTTCATTAAATTCAACAATTCATCAGCTTTCATGCAAAATCCTTTTCAACACATTCAAGTTTTTCTTCAATCAACTGCTTTTTAATTTCTTGCAACTTATCACCAATAAGTGTTCTGCCTTCTTCAATTTCAATTGCATAGTGACCGCTATAACGTCCTTCATATTTCTGTATATAACTATTAATTTTCTTTTGATAAACATTATAAATCGTTATTGAACGAGCTTCCCAAGAATAACCATTATCTAAAATAGTAGAACCATAGCTATGCCAACCACATATAGGATAGAGTCCATAATATGCAGTATTAGAATTGTCAGATAATAATTCCAAACCAAATTCTTTTATAAGTTCCAAAAAATCATTTCTAGACATTTTCAAAATCCTTTTCCATACCTTCAAGTTTTTCTTTAATCATTTTTGATTTAATTTCTTGAATTTTCTCAGTAATAAGAACACTAGCAGGATATTTCTTTGTAGCATAATGACCATTAAACCAACCACTTTTCCTACCTTTAGAATCATTAGAATTTGCATATTCACCAAACATAATTACTGAACCAGCTATCCATAAACAGTTACATGCAATTTCTCTCCAACCACACACAGGGTGATTCATGTAAAAAGCAGAAGAAGTTTTTTCATCAAAATCCAAACCAAATTCTTTTACAATTTCTTTATATTCTTCTAAGTTCATTATACAAAGTCCTCCTCAATTTCCAATTTTTTATTATCAACAATCAATTCTTTAATGTCTTTAGATTTTTTACAAATTGCCTTTCGTGCAGTAGTATAGTTAGTTGTTCTAATGTTTGTACCCCAAAGCTCAATCACATAATCTGTTTTATTTGGATTTGGACCGAAATAATAATTTCCAATAACATAGCCTTTATAAATCAACCTATTACGGAAATCAATCATTTGGATTCCAAATTCAGCACAAAGTTTATGAATTGTCTTTTCAGTCATTTTTGAACTATCTTCTTTTCGTGAACAGTAATCTTCAAGCGTGAAAAATCACCATTGAATATGAACGAACCTATTTTGAATTGGTTGTGAAGTTCCTGACCAACACTCAATGTCTTGTAAAAATCACAATCCACAGGAATTTGGAGGAACTGCTTGTTTGCTTCGTTCTTGATATGTTCGCTAATGCTCAGCGTGAATGTAGACTGTTTAATCTTGAATGTAACAACACACATTTCGTCTGCGAATGCAGAAAGAGCAAATAACATAAGAATCAAAAGTATTTTCTTCATAGTTACCTCTTAAATTACCTTGATAATGTTGTTCTTCATATCACGATAGAACAAATCCATCGTGGTCTTGTTTTCATTTGATTCGTTCATTACATAATGGACTTCGTTGTTCTTGATATTTGCATCGCAACAGAACATTGCCATTCTAGAGTACTTTTCACGAAGTTCCTCAAATGTGTAGACGAACTTATCAAACCAAACCAAAGTTTTGGTTTTCAAATCGGAAATTTTAAGTTTATTTGTTGTCATAGTTGTTACCTCATTTATTTGTTGTTAGTACAAATATATAAACTTATTCAACATCTGTCAATAATTAAACTTTGTTTTTATGTGAATTTTTATTTACAAAATCTTTATTGATTTCTTTGAGTTTTAATTTGACTATGGCTTTCTTAATATTATTTTGAATAAGTCCAAATCGTGTTTCTATTTTTTGTACTAAATCTTTACTATCATAATCCTCACCTTTTTTAACTTCCTCAAAGAATAATGATTTTTTAGATACGGATAGTTTATCAAACCACAAAATTCTAATCAATTTTGCCTTTCCAAAAATAACTGTAGCTAATACATCATTACAGCCAGTATCATCAAACATTGTATTGTTTGCATGAATGTATAAATGTTCATTACTATTATAACAGTTCCCGTCATACTTATCTAATACGAAACCATGTCTTGTAACAATTTCTTTTAATTCGTTATAGTTCATTTTCAAAATCTTCTTCAAATTTTAGTTTCTTTAATCTTACTACAGCTTTTTTAATATCTAGTTGTATCTTATTTAATCTTTTTTCAATTTTTTCAGCGATTTTTGGTGAATTTACGAATATGGCTTTTTCCATTTCTGAAAATCCAAGGTTATCTTCAGATACAGATAAATCATCAAACCAAGAAATATCTATTAATTCATCAACCAATCCAAACTTAGCCGTTGCAAATACATTTTCTTGAAAGTCAGTCAAAAACAATGGATTGTTCGTAAAACAATATAATGTTTTGTCATTAGGAGCAATATTCTCTATACAGAAACCATATTTGTTTAACAATTCTTTTAATTCGTTATAGTTCATAAGTAACAATATAGAAAATTTTATATCAATTTTATGTAAAATTATATAAACAAAAAAAGGTCCACAAGTTAATGTGGACCTTAAAAGTTCCGGTGATCTGATTTGAACAGATGACATCTTGATTATGATTCAATTACTCTACCAACTGAGTTACACCGGAATAAAAATTATCGTGGCCTAGGTGGGACTCGAACCCACAAAAACCTGATTCTAAGTCAGGGTCCTATACCAATTCGGATACCAGGCCATACAGGAACATCAGGATTTGAACCCAAACAAGTGGACTTGGAAACCACTATGCTACCGTTACATCATGTTCCTATTTCAAACACGACCTATGTAATAGTTTGTTCAAATCAAAGTATCAATTTGCTATTACATAGTCATAGAGCCCTATACCAGATTCGGACTGGTGCCACCTGCTTGGAAGGCAGAAATGCTAACCACTACACCAATAGGACTTATTTAAGAGCACCTATCCGGGTACGATCCGGAGCTTCATCCATGGCAAGGACGTTTGCTACCACTACAACATAGGTGCATATAAATTAATCTTCAGTTTCCAAATCAATAAAATTTTTAGCAAT
>JAGCBE010000351.1 GCA_017652345.1 Methanobrevibacter sp. | reverse complement strand
AAGGAAGGTGAATATAGATATGGTATTCAAAGAAGAAGCGTACAAAGAAGTTTTTCCTGATGTAGCACCTGCACCAGTAGTTGCTAAACAGGAAAGTATGATCAATGATGATCAGGAAGATGTAAAGACTGTTGAAGAACCAAAACAGGTAGAACAGGCACAAGTACCTGATGAAGAACCGAAACAGGAAAAGATGTTACCTGATCAGGAAGAAGGTGCAGAATGACCTTTGAACAGGGTATTCAAATTGTAAAGGAATTAGGTGTTACTGTTGCGGTATTAGCCTACTTTATATTCAGGGACTATAAGTTTATGAGTAAACTTGACAGTACACTTGATGTTATCAAAGAATTTGTCAAAGAAAGGGGTAAAGAATAATATGGCAAGTTATGGTGTTGTTAACATTCCCAGTATTGTAACTGATGCTTATAATGAAGCAGTGGGAAAAAATAATGCAGTTACAAAAATTGACTCTACCAACTTTGTAGATTGCGGTCATGCTATTGATGATTTTGATCTGCTTGATGGATGGTATGGATCATTAGTAAAAAGAATAATCAAGGTGCTTTTCTTCAGCAAATATTACAATGCAGATACAAGACGTATTTTGCGTGATGAAAGCACTTTTGGTGGATTTATTGAAAAGTTGTATACTATCGCACCTGATGCAGTAAACAACCCTGTATGGACTAATTCACCAAACGCAACCACAAGAAAGATCACACAGTTATCACCCTATGCACTGGATGATACACTGCAGGTTAAGTCTGTTATCTTTGGTAAAGAAGGTACATGGTCTTATGAATTTGTAATGCCTATCGAGCAGTTAAGAAAAGCATGGCAGTCACCTGCAGAAATGGCAGGATTTATTGACAGTCAGTTCATACCTGTAAGAAATAAGATCGAAGGTGCAAAGGAAGCAGTTGTTGCAACTGCAATAAATACTTCTATTGCAAACTGCTTACAGAATGGTCTTTCAGTTAACCTTTTAGGTGAATATGTATCTGCTACAGGTGATAGCAGTATCACAGCTTTAGGTGGATATCTTATCACAAAGAATGCACTTAAATATGGTAATAAGGTTATTGCAAAGTATAAGAACCTTATACAGAAACTGTCTACAAAGTTCAATGCAGAACATTATGAAACATTTACAAGTCTTGATGATCTTGTTCTTGAAGTTCAGAGTGACTATGCACAGGCTTCTGCATTCTACCTTGAGAGCGATACCTATCATAAAGAGCTTGTGTCACTTCCAGGCTATAAGGAAATTGCCTATTGGCAAACTCCAGGGGACGGTATAGATGCCACACCTGCAGATTGCACTGCTATTTATGTTCAGAATGATGATATCGCTAAAGACCCTGTTTCACAGTCAGGTATAGTTGCATTTATGCATGATATAGAAAATGTGGCAGCTTACTTTGGTAATGAGTATGAATGGACACAGCCTAACGTGCGCCAGCGTGTTTCAAATCATGGCTTCCAGTATTCAAAAGGATATGCAGTTGATAAGTTTGCTAACAGTATAGTATTCTATATTGCACCTGCAGGAACGATCACAAAAGATACATCTGATGCACATATCAGTGCTATAACTGCATCACCTGATTATACAGAACCTGGTAAAGATATCGCATTTACTGTTACTGCAGGAAGTGGATATCACGCAAAGAAGGTCACTGTAACTGCTAACAGTAAGACAGTTGATATTACAAGTACGGTAGATGATGATGGAAAATATCATTACACACCTAATGATACTTCAAATATCACTGTAACTGCTACATCTGAAGCAGACTGATGTTAATATCTATATGCTTCCTTTATAGATGATCAATAAAGAAAAGGGTAATACTATTATGGTGTTGCCCTTTTCGATTAAGGGGTGAATAACATGTTTTTAAAGAATATATATGATGATATGAAAAAAGATAGCATGTTTGATTATATAACGTGGGATGCGTGTGATGCTTCCACTTTTAACATGCGTTTTTTGTTTTGGCGTGATCATCTGTTTGAAAGAATGATCAGGCTTTTTGTGTGGAATTGTGAACCTATCAAACAAAAGGAAATTGAACAAAGACTTATCCTGCAGGGGTATTGTGGTATAGCACCTTTTAAGGGTGAAGAACTGACTGCATTTTATGGTAGTCTTTCAGGTGTTACAAAGTATATTGATGAAAGAAGAAACTATATAGCACACTGCCCTATATGGACTAAAACCTTTGAGATAGGAAAAGACCTTGCACTGATTGATAATAACCAGTTAAGAAATAGAAGTTTTGATTTGATTTATTCTTATGCAGTCATGTTAGCTCATGCGGATGTATCACTGATCATGTCAATGATCAATCATAGAACTGATAGTGGTATACCTGTTGCAAAGACAGAAAAACATAAACAGTCAATCAGAAACCTGCAGAAAAAGGTATTCAATGGTGAATATGCAAGTCTTACAGATATCGGTGATCTAGGTCTTGAATTTGTCAAAGTATCTGCAGGAAACAGTGAAGACCTTGTGAAGTTATACGAAACAAGAAGAAACCTGATAAAGGACTTTTATGCAGATATTGGAGTTCGTTCAGCTTTTGAAAAGAATAATAACACAGTCAATGCAGAAATAACTTCAGATCTGGCATTCTTGTTACTGAATGTGATGGATATGTTAAACAGTAGGCAGGAAGGATGCAAAGAAGTTAATCGTATCTTTGGTACATCCTGGTCAGTAGATTTAGCACCTGAAGTTAGGATGATAATGGAAGAAGGGAGAAGTGAAGAAGATGAAAACAGTGAAAGAACTATTCAAGATAGCACAGACTGAAGAAGCAACGCTTTTTCCTGAATTTGATTCTGAATGGTGGACAGGTATTTATAATGTAGAAACAGGTGAAGATATAGATATACTGTTTACAAGGTATTATTCAAATTATGAATTCTATTCTTCATTAGAAGATTTGTTTGATGAATATACTGATCATAATGCACTTTCTGATTTTAAACGGGCAGTATATGCATTATTTATGAAGAATGATAAAAAGTATACTGAACTGTACCGTATACATACGATACCAGATGATGAAGCGTATGCACTTACCAACAATTATGATATGCATGAAACATACTCAGGAACAAACCAAAATGCAGGTACTTCTATTACAGGTCAACGTACTGATGTTACTATTGATAATATAGGCAGTCAGAATTCTGCAGGTCTTAACAAGGTTACCGGTTGGAATTCAGGTAATGAAAATACACGTGATAGTAATGAAGATGCAGTTGGTAGCAGACAGGATAATCATCAGTTTACAAAAGGTCAGGAACAAGATACAAGTCGCACACAAGGTACTGATTCACATACTTTACGCAGATATGGAAATATAGGTGTAATGACTGTTGATGATCTTTTGAAAAAGCACAAAGATTTTTGGCTTGTATGGGATTTTTTGCAGGTTATATTTGATGATATCTGTAGAGATTATTTGTTGATAGGCAGGTGATAATATGGTAGTAAGGAAAATATTAGAAGGTATACTTGCATCAGGTAGTACATCAATATCATTTACAGATACAGAATTACCTAACAGTTTAATACGTGTTTATAGTACAGACCCTGATTTAATGCCTGTTGAACAGTCCTTATCAGGTAATACTTTAACAATAACATATGAACCTCAGGGAACATCAAAGGGTGTTGCAGTAGAAATGGTGAAACAGGGTCTTGATATTGTTGATAATCTTTTAACTGATGACAGTACAAAGGCATTATCTGCAAATCAGGGATATGTTTTGAAAGGTCTTATTGATGATATCGTTATTCCTACTGTACCTGAAAATATAACTGATCTTGATGATGTAAGTGTATCATCTATACAAAATGGTCAGGTACTGGCTTGGAATAGCACTTCAGAAAAATTTGAAAATGTCAATCAGTCAGGTGGCGGAAGTGCTATAAATTATAGCACTAATGAACAAGTCATTGGAACATGGATAGACGGCTCTATTTTATATCAAAAAACTATTGATGTAGTTAATCCTTCTTATGGCACTTCGTGGAGTACAATACCTTTTTCTGATGTTGGATTATCTGATATGAAAGAATGTGTATATATTGAAGGAGTTTTGGTATCTAGTTTAGATGCTGTATATAATATACAAGCATATAGACCTCAATATAATATAGGAATAGTTTGTTCTGTTGATTTTAATGTAGAAAGCATAGATTATATTAATTCATGGATTAATGATGTAAGCGGTGCTCATATGTATATCACAATACGATATACTAAAACAACAGATTAAAGGAAGGTGATATCATGGCTTTAAATAATACTTATTTTGAAAGTAAAGGAAAAGATGTTACTACACCTATACCTGATACACCAGGATATACTCCGCCTGATGTACCCACACCTGCCACACCTGAACCTGGTAGTGTACCCAGTATTAACAGACCAACATTTACAGGTAATGTTGAATATATATTATTCAATAGTCCTTGTGAAAAAAGGATGATTCATAAAGAAAGATATCTTGAAGAAATCGAAAGTGGTATACTGACGATCAAGGAAGATTGTTCACTTGTTGAACCTGTAATATATATTAATACTGATACTGATCTTACAAGAGTAAATTATATGAAGTTAGGTGATTTTTATTATTATGTAAGATGTGAATTATTACCAGGTGGTGATATGTATAGGCTTGTTGGAAAACGTGATGCATTAACATCCTTTAAGAATGATATATTATATCTTAAGTGTGTTGTTGATAAAAATGAATTTCAGGCAGACCCATATATAAATGATGGTTCATATGTTGTAGATGAACGTGAAAATGTAGAAATCATCAGTTATCCTTTAGGTTTTAATGATTCAGGTGATTATATACTTATAACTGCAGGAGGTTGATATTATGGCTTTAATGATAACACAAGACCATTTACAAGATGCATTTTATAATGTAAGGTCTTATTCACCACAAACAATTTTTGAACAGATGGGTGGTGAAGCATATTTTGGTGAATATAGTGAAGATGTGCTTCGTGAAATAACAGTAACACAACAATATGACCCACACGCATATATTACGCAGTGGGTAGGAAAAGACCCTGAAGTTACTGCAGAATGGGCATATCAAAATGCCGCCGCACGTTCACAGGCAACTGCTATGTATGATATAGAACCTGTATTTGAAGAAGGTACACAAAATGTAGTATCAGCACAAACAAAAGTAATGCCACAGACAACAACAGGTGCAGGTACAGTAAAACCAGGTGCACTTTCAGGTAAAATACCCCTAGCAACACTTGCAGGTGGTATTGCTATTGGTGCAGGTGTTGGTCTTAAAGAAGTAGCAGAACATCCTAAATTTTGGAATGATCTATCTAATGCAGTTTTCAATGATCTTAAAAGCCCTGATGTACTAACATATAAACCTTTAAGGGAAACTGAAACTGCAAATGTTATATGGCGTGAAATGCAGGATGGTTCTATTCAGGCATATTGTGATAAACGTGATGCAGACAATATAATAAAAGCATTATATCAGATGGATGCATTCAATGTTGCAGATCATATAAATCAGGAAGTAACAACTGCAGGTGATCAAGATGTTCCACTAGGTCAGTTAACTGAAGGTTTTGTTAATCTTACATTACAAAATACTGGTACTGCATCACCATATGTATCTGTATTATATGATCAGGGTTTATTAAGATACCCAGGTACAACTGTTACATATACTAGAACATTAAAAAATACTGATAATGGATATGCAAATGTTCAGACATGGTTTTATAATATACCGCAGGGTGAAATGACAGTTCTAGGAACTGCACCAAATGGTTTGTATGTAAATGCAACAGATGAACAAAAACTTGGAAATTTCACTGCTAATATAAATCCTGATGGTACTGTTTTAAATTTCAGTTTTACGGATGGGGTCGCAGAAACTGTTGTTCCTATAGGTTCACAAACAACTATGTCTGACCCTTTGATAACTTGTTATGTAACCAATTTAGGCAGTGATTTTGTAGCAAAAAATCCTGCAGTAATTTACAATGGTACTGACCTTTTACCGCCTGAAAATATTGATGATTTTTGGGATACTTTTGCACTATGGTTAGCAAATGCCTTTGTAGACAGGTCATATAATCCTTATACAAACAATTATGTTGATACTACATATTTACCATTTACTGCACCTGATAAAAATTGGCAGATAGAACCGTTTACAGGTGATCAGCAGGGTGTTTGGTCAGGTATTTATGATTTTGTAAGTCCTTTTTCTGACCCTACTACAACCCCTGTAAACAACCCTTCACCATGGATTTATCAATCATTATTTAACCAGGGAAGCCCTGATATAAAAATTCCTGATAGTACACCATGGACAGTTAACCCTAGTTTTCCTCAGATAGGATTAAATCCTTTTGGTGCTTCACCTACAATAGTAGCACCTTCATCAGGTGTTAGCAGTGGAAGTAAATTATACAGTGTTTATAATCCATCACAAGCTAATGTTGATGCACTAGGTGCTTATCTTTGGAATTCATCAATAATTGATACTATATCAAAATTCTTCCAAAATAATCCATTGGATGCAATTATATCATTACATATGATATATGCATCACCTAGTACAGGTTCAAATAAAAATATTGTATTAGGTTATCTTGATAGTGGTGTTAGTTCACCGACTGTAACATCACAATATGTTGATATATCGTGTGGTGATGTTCAAGTATCTGAAGCATATGGAAATGCACTTGATTATACAGGCGTATCAATCCAGGTCTTCTTGCCATTCATAGGATACAGAACTTTACGGACTAAAGAAATCATGAATAGCAGGCTTGAAATTGATTATAAAGTGGATGTGTACACAGGTACTTGTATTGCTATGCTTTATGCAATCAGACCTAACCTTCGTCAATTATTATACACTTTTGAAGGTAATTGTAGTGTACAGATACCTTTAACTGCATCAGATCGTACTAGATTGATAAGTGGTTTGGTAACTGCAGGTGTAAGTGCATTTACTGGCAATCCTGCAGGTGTTGTTGGTGGTATAGCATCAATCAAACAAGATGTACAAAGATCAGGTGGTTTTAGTGGAAATGCAGGTGCTATGGGATGTAAAAAACCTTATCTGATAATAACACGTGCAGTTGATACACAACCCACTGGTTATAATAGTCAATATGGTTATCCTAATAACAAACTTGGATATCTTGTTAATTTCAAAGGCTTTACAAGATGTAAATCAGTCCATGTAGATATTCCAACTGCAACTGAAAGTGAGCTGATTGAAATAGAAGCAATGCTTAAGGAAGGTATAATCATATAATTCATTAAGTATAGACCCAGGTGTTAATGCACCTGGGTTTTGCTATGTCCTTTTATGGGTATGCTAACCAGGTGCTTAACGGGCTTGTTATATGCTTGAGTTGACTTAATTGGTCAATCCGGTAAGACCCAAAATGGGGTTGTTAGTTTAGCTCGTTAAGGTCTTT
>JAGCBE010000350.1 GCA_017652345.1 Methanobrevibacter sp. | reverse complement strand
ATGAAGAAGAATAACACATTAATATATATAGCATTAATACCAACTATATTGTTATTATTGATATATTGTATAAATACAAATTATAATACTATTATAAACTATATATTAGATAAATATTCAAAACCAGACACTTGTATTGTTACAGACACTTTGAGATATGTTGACACTTTAACCTTTTTTAAGGATAAACCAATAGAAAAGAAGGTGTATTTAACAAAGATTGACACATTTTACACCAAAGAAGGGAAGGACACCGTACTAAAAACTGAAAATAAACATTATATTGATACATTATGTGTACAGAACGACACAGCCATTATTCAGAACTATATTTCAGGCATAAACGCAAATCTCGACTCAACAAGAATTCAGTTGAGGAAGACAAAAGAAGTTATAACGAATACAATCGAAATTACTAAGTATATTCAAAAAAAGAAAACTGTCTGGGATAGATTTCATATTGGTTTGCAGGCAGGGTATGGTTATACATTCAACTCAAAAGAGTTTCAACCTTATGTTGGTGTTGGTGGTTCTTTTGACCTATGATAATTATTTACATCAAATTTCAATTCTAAGGCGTTAAAAATAGGTCAGGTTATAAGTTGTTCATCTGTTAAAAGAAAACGGCTCAGAGGGCTTAAAAATAACGTTTATAGCAAAATTTATAATATGAATTCAATTGGAATGTATAAAAACCCTTGGAATAATCAATATGTTGCACCAGAAGGTTATGCATTTTATTTCAATGGCATTAACCAAGGAAGAATAATTTGGACAGCAAGTCCTGAAGGTTACTATATAGATAAAGATGAGAATTACATTAGTAAGGATAGCGAATAGACCAACTTATTGCATTGGTAAGTTATATATCGATGGAAAATACTTCTGTGACACCATCGAAGACACTGACAGAGGTCTAAAAGATGAAATGGATGAAAAGGAAATCCTTCAAAAGAAGGTAAAAGGAGAAACAGCCATTCCAACAGGTATATATAAGGTGTTTATTACTTGGAGTCCAAAGTATAAAAAGCCAATGCCACTTATTGATGGTGTAAAAGGTTATTCAGGAATTAGAATTCACTCAGGAAATACAGCAAAAGATACCGAAGGATGTCTAATTGTTGGAAAGAATAAGGAGGTTGGAAAGGTGTTGGAATCGAGAAAGACATATGATGCATTATTTAAGAGATTGCAGCAGACAAATTCCAAAATAGTCATAGATATTCAAAGGAAATACACAGTTTAGGGCATCCGGGCTCGCTACCTTGCATATGGACTGTATAGGGCTGATAGGTGAATATCAGCCCATTTTTTGTCAGTACATATGTTTATACAAATATTTGTACAAATATGGCAAAGAAAATTAAGAAATATAAGGTTGGCCTTGATTCTGAAACTTATAAGATTTCAATGGTTTCAGAACCGGCTATTGAAGTGGATTATGTGGCATTGGCAAAACAAGATGAAGAGGTTGATGTTAAACTATCATCTGATGAAAGACACATTTGTTATGGCCCAGCACTAATTCCAAATAAGGATATTTATAGAAATAATGGTGAACAGGAGTTTTACATAAACTTTACAGAGGATAGCATTACAAAGATGAGTCAGGAGTTTATGAAGGACTATCGCCAACATGAGATTAACTTACAACATGAGGAAAATGTTGATGAGGTCTATGTATGTGAATCTTGGCTTGTTGAAGACCCATACAAGGATAAGGCAAATGCCCTAGGTTTCAATGTTCCAAAGAACACATGGATGGTTGGTTTAAAGGTCAACAACATTGACACTTGGGAAAGGGTTAAATCAGGTGAATTAAGAGGTTTTAGCGTTGAATCTGCAATACGATTGGAAGAATTTAATAATCAGGAAAAAAATAACGAAACAATGGAAGTAGAAAATGAGACATTCTGGACAAGAATGAGAGATGTGATTAAAGAAGCATTTACACTTGCTTCAAAGGATAAGGAGGCGGAAGAGGAATTAATGGCTTCAGAGGAAAAATTTGAAGAGGAAAAGCCTACAGAAACACCTGTAGAAGAGCCAAAAGTTGAAGAGCCTACAGAGGTTAAGGAAGAGCCAAAAGAAGAGCCTGTAGAGCCTAAAAATGAGCCTAAAGAAGAACCAAAGAAAGAGGACAATCATTTGGAAGAGTTGATTAACAACTTGAAATCTGAAATTGAGGCATTGAAAGAGGTTAATTCAGGATTGCAGGCAAAGATTAAGGATTTGGGCAAAACCCCTTCAACAAAGCCTGTTTCAACAAATGCGAAGCCTAATCCAAAGGACACATATGCCGCTTGGAGAGAGCAAATGAGAGCGTACATATCCTAGCAATAAAAAATGTAGTATGTTTAATAAAAATAATTCGTAAAATAATTTAAAAAATAATTAATATTAATTATGGCAAATTTCATAAATTTATCTGGTCTTACATATTGTGGTAAAGAAGCCCAAGAGATATTCTCTAAGGACATCTATGACATTGACCTTCGCCAGTATGGTATCACTTTCATGGACGGAGTGAAAGGTAAGATGAAGATGTACACAGGTGAAATTGGTGATGCATGGCAGTTGTATACTTGTCCATTCACCCCTGCAGGTGCTGCTTCATTGGCAGAGGCTTTCATTGAGCCATCTGCAATAAAGGTTAACCAAGAAAACTGTTACGATACGTTCTGGAACACATTCTTGGTAGAACAGACTGAAATCAGTTTAAGAGGTGGTATCCCACAGACATTCGCTGACTGGTATTTTGGTAAACTTAGAAAGAAGATGTCTCAGGAGTATCAGGAGATTTTCTGGAAGGGTGATACTGGTTATACAGGAGTCACAAAGGTTTATTTGAAGGCAGTTGATGGTATTGAGAAGCAACTTGAAGATATTCCATCAGGAAATCAGTTAACAATTAGCGCAATCACTGTTGATAATGTTATTGCTCAGGTTGAGACTGCTATTATGAAGGGTCTTGAAGTAGCTGGTAACGCAGAGGTTGACACTGAAGGTTACAAAATCTTTATGAACCATCAGGATGTTCGCTTGTTAGAGGTTGCTCTAGGTAAAATCTGTTGCCCAAATAAGGAGTCAATCTTCTCCAACTATGCTTTGGCAAATGGTAGAATAATGATTATGGGTTATGAAGTAATCCCAACAATGCAGTCAAAGAACACTATCATATTTGGCCCAGCTAGAAACCTTGTTCTTGGTTATGACACATTCGATAGTCATATCGAGTACAAACTCATTGATATGAGAGACACTACTGGTGATAATATGTTCAGAGTACTTGCAATTAGCAATATTGCAGTTGGTATTATACTTCCTGAGTTGTTCGTATTTGGCAAAACAGCCTAATCAACGAAAACCATTAAATAGTTGACTGGTGGTAAGTAATTTGACTTACCACCTTAATAAAAAGAAAATAAGTAATTAAAATAATTATATAATTATGGCTATTTGTAAATTAAACAGAAACCTAACAAAAACTACATCTTGTGGATATAGCCTTCCTGAAATAGTTGACATTTATCTTATCAACTATGAAGATTTGAGTGGCAAGCCTGAAGTAAGTTCAGTTACTGAAACTGGTTGCGAAGCCATTACTGCAACAAGTATTTCTTCTAGTGGAAGCGTATATCATGTAGAACCTTCAAAGAATAGTGCATCTTTCGAAGATACCCTTGTAGTTGAAGATAATGGTTCAAAATACAGAAACGCTTCTATCACCTTCAATGTGAGTGGTAGATATGATGAATGTATGCATGGCTCATTGGATGCCTTAGCACTAGGTCGTTACTTTGTTGTAGTAAAGACTGCTGATAATAACTATCTGGGATTTGGTAGAATCTCTCCATTGGAGGCTGAAACAGCAACTCTTGCTGGTGGCTCTGATAACAATGGTATGCAGATTGTGCTTGCAGGTAATATCGCAGAAAGCCCACTTCCATTGAGCGACGGCGCAGTTGCAGAATTACTTTCAAAAGTTGCTGCTTAAGTAAGCAATGATGAAAAAAAATAAGAGGCTGATTATTCGTCAACCTCTTTTTTTGTTGCCTTTTTATTAGGCTTTCCTGTTAATGCTTTTTCAATATAGGTGTATTTAGCCCAAATAGGGTCATAATACCATTTTACACCATCTTTTATAACTATCTTTCCCATCTTAATATGTTTATTAAAAAATTATTATTTTTTAAATCTAAGTAATATTTATATTTAAAATAAACATATGGCAGTAACAGATTACTTACAAAAATCATCAGGTACTTGTAGATATAGTTACAATAAACTAAAGTCAGTGCTTTACCTAGTTAGTGAAGAACATATTAAGGATGTTATCATTGATAATGGTGAAGCATATATTAGTGGACTTACAGAACTTCCACTAAGAATAAATGGTTTCAATATTCAGTTTAAAGAGGAAACATCGCTGGATGAGCGTTATAAATTCCAAAAAACGCTTACACTATCGATGCATGGCTATGTCAATTACAAGATATTTGGTGGTAGATACTATGCAATAGTTGAATCTATGGATGGTACTTATTTTATGATTAATGTTGATTTCCCTAGTAGAATAACTCATACATTCAATCTTTCAAAAGATACCAATCAGACAGATTTCACTTTTGCTTCACTTAGTAACTTTCCAACACTTAAATTAAATGCAGAATTTGAGGCTGTTGAGCCTGTTTGCCTTGGTTTAAGGGTTCATGGTATTGATACATTGGAATTATTGGAAAGGGAAAAGGCAGTACTAGATACAGAGAATAAAAGAGTTATTTCAACTGAAGATTTCAAGAAAGTTGAATTCCTAGGAGATAGTTGCACATTCCAAGAGGTATATGATGGCTTCAAGGTGACAGATACAATTACATTTGATATTGCGCTAGATAATTATAAACCATCTTGGCAGTATAATTTATTGGAATTCCTTGATAATAGGTATGCTTCAATCATAACTCCAAAGGGAGGTGATAATAAATATTACCCAGGTTTCAATTTTGGCCTTCAGCCAAATTATACCATTCAAACAGCATCTCAAAATGGTCAATCTGACATTATAACGGTTACTCTTGTTGAAATGTCCTCATATGGTACAACAGCAGCAAATGACTGGAGTGATGACCAAGACACTGAAACAAGATGGCGTTGGGTTAAGAAGGTTAATGATATTATCTGTTATGAATGTATTGGTCTTGGAAAAGCAAGGTATCTTGTAAAACAAGAGGTTGATGCATTTGGTGTTCCAACTGGTGATTATCAAGTAATGGAAGGTTATGAATCACAATATCCTGTATTTCATATTGTTGGAACATTCACTGAGCAACAGATATTTGATACCTCCGATTGTGGTGATGAATCATCTTGTACAATTACATCTGATATTCCAGCAACAGTTGTGTTCACATCTACAACTTGCAATACATACAGCCTTTCAACCACTTGTGATTGGGAAATAACTGACATTCCAAGTCATATAACAGTTTCTCCAACATCAGGTGTTGCAAATTCATCTTATACTGTTACCATTTGCAATACAATGACGCCAACAACAACTCCTGTTGAGAATAACTTGTTGTTGAAGTGTTGTAGAAACATAAGGGTAATTGGAACTAGTGTTATTCAAGATAATAGTTGCCTTAGACCTTCCACAAAACAAATTAATTGTTTGGCGCAGAACGTTGTTTTCACATATAATGGTAATTGCCAAATTGAGATTACCTCAATTGACCCATCATTGACATATCAGGTTGGCTATAATACATTAACCGTTCAAGTTCCTAGAAATTATACAACATCATCTACAACTTGGACAATAAGTTATAAAAATTGTGATTGTTCAGAAGATGTTGGAACCGTTACAATATATCAAGAACAACAATATGAAAAATGGGTTGAAGATTTAAGTTATATGTGTGAATCTGGTAACTCATATCATATTGAAATTAAGTATACTGGAACAACTTCAGGCGATATAAATACAAGAACATCAATTACAAGAAAAGGAACATTAATACAAGCTGAAGACCCTAGATGCGGTGGTGAAACCAAATGGGAATGGGACAACAAATATTCTTGTGTTGATGGAGATAAATATAAACTATTAGAAGAATTTGTATCATATGATGGTGGTACAACTTGGTCAAAAACAGGAAGAACACAACTTGGAGATTTGGTTGAGGCGGCTTCAAGTTATTGTGAAGAACCAATTGAATATAAGTGGGAACTTACTGATAGTTGGGTTTGTATTGGCGGAGATTCACCAATTCCACCTGCACCTGATGTTAGATATAGAACAACATCAACAGGATATACATGTGTTGGTTTTGATAAATATTATTTGAACGAATACCAAGCATCATATGATTCCGGTGAAACATGGATAACAATTTCTTCATCAACAGGAAGTTTAGCTGAGGCAAACTCATCATATTGTGGTTATGTACCTCCAACGCCTCCTACACCAGCATTTAATGGCAAATTCAAAGCAATTTATTCTGGAGGAACAACATATTCAGCAGATTGTGATTCTTCAACGTCATTAAAGACAGGAGACACAAAACCTAGTGGATATAATTTCTCAGCAATGACAAACGCTTATATAGGAAATTGTGTTAATACTATTGATTATGGTGCTTTTTTTGCTGCCATAGAATTAAATAGTTGTTCAATCCCTGATTCTGTTACAACAATTGGCAACTCTGCTTTCTGGCAATGTTATAGCCTTACAGGCTTAACAATACCATCAGGTGCAACAAATATTGGTCCTAATGCTTTTAGGAATTGTACTGTTTTAAAGACAATTAACCTACCTTATGGCTTAACAACAATAAAATATAATCTTTTCCAAGGATGCCAATCACTTATTAATTTGTATATACCAGAAAGTGTTACAACAATTGAAGAATGGGCTTTTGGTGATTGCTTTGGGCTTAAAGTAATTAACATACCAAGTGGAGTGACAAGTATAGGTGATTATGCATTTTATAGTTGTCATGCAATAACCAATATTAGCGTTCCAACAGGAGTTACTGAAATTAATGATAGTGTTTTCAGTAACTGTTATGGATTAACGGGAGTTACATTACCAAATTCAATAACTACTATTGGAGATAGTGCTTTCAGTAATTGCCATAGATTACCTTCAATAACAATACCAAATAGTGTAACAAGCATTGGAGATGGTGCATTCTATGTTTGTAAAAGTCTTACTGGTATAACAATCCCTGATAGTGTTACTACCATTGGAGGCTATGCATTTAATGAATGTAGCGCCCTCACAAGTGTGAACATTGGTAGCGGTATTACAAGCATTGGTCAAGGGGCATTTAGTAATTGTAATAATCTTGCGAGTGTAACAATAAATGCATTAACTCCGCCAACATTGTATAATCAATATGTATTCAATAATACACCTATTTCAAATGGAACAGGATACATATATGTTCCTTGTGAATCAGTAAATGCATATAAGTCAGCAACTTATTGGAGTAACTATGCTTCAAAAATATTTGGAATACAACCTTGTCCAGAACAAGTGAAATTTAAAGCGGCCTACAATGATTCTAAAACTTATAAAATTGCTTGCTATAGTTCAACAACCATAACAACAGCAGAAACAAGACACAGTTCATTTGCTTATTCTGCAATGACAAGTGCAGAAATTGGTGGATGCGTCACTAGTATTGGTCAGTATGCTTTTTATGGTTGTACAAGTCTTACAAGTTGTACTATATCGTTTGGGGTTACAACTATTGAAAATGGAGCTTTTGGAGAATGCTATAGTTTACCTTCAATAACAATACCAAATAGTGTTACTTCAATTGGTAACAGTGCTTTCGAATATTGTTATAGCCTTGCAAGTGTTAGTATTGGTAATGGCGTTACAAGTATTGGTATTATGGCTTTCTATGATTGTAGTGGACTTACAAGTATAGTTATCCCTAATAATGTAACAACTATTGGTGAATCTGCTTTCGAGTATTGCAGCGGTCTCACAAGTGTGAACATTGGTAGTGGTGTTACAAGCATTGGTGCAGGCGCGTTTAATTATTGTAATAACCTTGCAAGTATAACAGTAAACGCATTAACGCCGCCAACATTGACAAGTGGAATTTTTGATAACACCAATAATTGCCCTATTTATGTTCCATGTGAATTAGTTAGCACTTATAAGTATGATTCAGGTTGGTCAATATATGCATCAAGAATACAAGGAATACCACCTTGCGAAGAGCCGCCAGCGCCAACGACAAAGTTTTATGCAACATATTCAGGAGGAATAACATTCAGCGCTGAATGTGATTCGTCATCAGGTTTAACAACTGCAACTACTAAACCATCAGGATATGATTATTCTTCAATGACAAGTGCAGAAATTGGAGGATGCGTTATAAGAATTAGTGACGGCGCTTTCCAAAATTGTGGAAGCCTTACTGATATAGTTATGCCTAATAGTATTGTATATATTGGTCAGAATGCTATAAGAAACTGTAGTGGGCTTACAAGTTGTGCTATAAGCAGCGCTGTTACTTCAATTGGCAATAGTGCTTTTGTGGACTGTAAAAGCCTTACAAGCGTAAATTTACCAAGTAGTATAACAAGTTTTGGTGTCTATGCTTTCTCTGGTTGCAGCAGTCTTACTAGTATAACAATAAATGCTATAACGCCTCCGTCACTGACTTATACTACTGGTCAAGATGCCAAAACATTTGACAACACCAATAATTGTCCAATTTATGTACCGTCTGAATCTGTTGAAAAATACAAAACAACATACAAATGGACAAAATATGCAAGCAGAATAACAGCAATTCCAAATAGTTAAAAAAATGAGTCAATATACAAGTTATTATTTATATCAGAAATACGAAAAAAGGGGTGAGCAGGCTTGGCAGCCTGTTTACCCAGATGTGTTTTCAATTGATGGTAATGGCACTATGCCACTATCCGCAAAGACTGTAGATGACCCTGAATGCGGATATACACCTCAGGAAACACCAATATATAGATGGGTTACTATGGATATATCAACAGATTGGATATGTGATGAAAACTGTTGTTCTGCTGCTACTAGATGGGTTCAATCATCAGAAAGCGATTATGTTTGTTCTGGAACATCTAAATGTTATAAAGAATATGAACAAGAAAGTATGGATTGTGAACAAACTTGGCAAAGCACAGGCAATTGGAGAATAGGAAGCCTTATTTCAAGCGGCTCATCTGATTGTGGATTTTTTAAAAGAACAGTTTCAACAGCATTCACTTGTGTTGGGTATGACAAACATTATTTAGATGAAAATCAAGTTTCATATGATTATGGGGCAACTTGGATAACAACATCTACCACAACTGGAGATTTGGTTGAGGCTGACTCAACATATTGTGGTTATGTGCCGCCAACACCTGTAATTGAAAGAAAATGGGAAGTCACATACGGCGATGGTAGTGTTATATCAGCAGAATGTGATTCAATATCTGCTATCACTGATGGTGAAATACCTTGGTGGTACAAATATACAGATAATTATCCTGTAGAATTAATAGTTGGTGATTGTGTGTCAGACCTTGATTTAGATGGTTGGCATAAAGATTTTATGGAAAAAATCACATTAGGTAATGGAATAACAAAAATAGAATATTTACAATTTTCACAATGTAGTAAATTGTCAAGTTTCACTATGAGTAATAATGTAACACTAATTGATGGAGATTCGTTTTCTTATTGTGGGGCGCTTACTGGTATAACTTTTTCAAGAAATCTTAAAACAATTGAAGGCGGGGCATTTAAAAATTGTAGCGGTTTTACAAGCATAACAATTCCAAATAGTGTTACCAGTATTGGTTATCAAACATTCTATAATTGCAGTGGGCTGAATAGCATAATAGTAAATTCATCAACACCTCCAACATTAGGTGGTGCTTCGTTTGACAACACCAATAATTGCCCTATTTATGTTCCCGCTGAATCTGTTGAGGCATACAAAACAGCAACTTATTGGAGCAACTATGCATCAAGAATAACAGCAATAACAAGTTAAATGTCATAATAAATGAGCAAATTTTGTAAATATTATAAAGAGAGAAAACAAGTGTCATATGATGGAGGAATAACTTGGTCAGATGTTGTTCCTCTTGTATATCATAAGGGTGATTTATATGAGGCAAATTCAACTAGTTGTGGTGCTGTTGAAATGGAAAGGTGGGTAAATTCAGGAACAACTTGTTCTGGCGCGTCAGGATATGATAAATATAGCCTTCAAGTTAAACAAGTATCATATGATGGAGGAATAACTTGGGAAACAACTCAGTTTTATAAACTTGGTGATTTAATTGAAGAAAATTCATTAGATTGTGGATATTATTATAGAACTATCTCAACAGGATATACATGTGTTGGCTACGATAAATATAGGTTGATAGAAAATCAAGTTACATATGATTCTGGAGCAACTTGGGTAACAACATCAACTACAACTGGAGATTTGGTCGAAACAAATTCATCATATTGCGGATATGTATGTCCTAAAAAATGGACAGCATATTATGAAGGCGGAAGAGTATATAGTGAATGCTGTTGTACTGAAGAAGAACTTGATGCAATGGGAAATTTTTGTACATATATTAGAACCCAAGAAATAAACCCATATATTCCTAATGAACCTTCTTATGGGCAATATGCTAATTTGAATTATGTTGAAATAGGAGATTGTGTTGTTGGAATTGCTGACCATGCTTTTTGTTATATTGCAGGCCATTATGTTGGCTATCCTCTTTCAGGCGTTTCTATCCCAAATAGTGTTACTGAAATAGGATGGGGTGCTTTTGACGGCTGCGATAGATTAAAAAGTATTGTGATACCAGATAGCGTTACTAGAATGGAGGGTAGAACTTTTGTGGATTGTAGTGGTCTTACAAGTGTTAAAATTGGTAGCGGAATTACAGAGTTAGATTCATTGGAATTTGTTGGCTGTAAATCACTTAGAAGTATTGGCTCTACTGGCAGTGGCGCTTCTGTTGAAATTCCTTATACTGTTTCTGCAATAACATCTAGTGCTTTCACTAATTGTACTGGGCTTTTAAATGTAGAAATACCAAGTAGTGTTACATTTTTAGAAAATTGTTTTAGAAATTGTTATTCGCTATCATCAGTAACAATACCAAATAGTGTAACTACTATAGGAAAAGGCACTTTCTATAATTGTTATGGATTGCCATCAATTAATATTTCAGATGGAGTTACATCAATTGGAGAAGATGCTTTTTATAATTGTAGTGGCCTTACAAATGTGAACATTGGTAGTGGTGTTACAAGTATTGGTAATTATGCATTTGAAAAATGTAAAAAGTTATCAGCAATTACAATTCCAGATAATGTAACATCAATTGGCGATTATGTATTTAGTGGATGTACAAATTTGGAATATATTTATATTAGTAACCCAACTCCTCCAACATTGGGAATGAGTGCGTTTACAACATATGCAGCCAATCTTTCTAACCCAAATAATAGTGTTTATTATGCCCCTACAATAGTTGTTCCATGCGAATATATTGGAACTTATATAAATAGTGGCGGAAATTGGGGTAAATATTCAAAAAAGATTACTTGTTTAACGCCTGAATATCAATATAGAGCAACATATAGTGGCTATACTACATATTCAAAAGAATGCGATGCTGGAGGAGTTTTAGTTTCCGTAAGACCAGATAATCAACATCATCCTTTTTCTGCGATGACAAAATTAGATATTGGTGATTGTATAATAGAACTTAAATATCAGTTGTGTGAACCTGATTATGGCTCAACATCAATATTAAAAGAAGTGAATTTTCCAACTTATTTGGAAAAAATTGGAAACAGGGCTTTCTTTAATTGCAGCAAGTTAATAATGGTAATTTTACCTTCAACGGTAACATCTATTGGTGATTCTGCTTTCTATGGCTGTAGTGGGCTATCTAATGTTACAATTAATGCAACAACTCCTCCAACACTAGGAAATTATGTTTTTAACAACACCAATGATTGCACAATTTATGTTCCATATGGTTCTGTTGAAGAATATAAATCTGCTCCTGGATGGAGTGATTATGCATCAAGAATTCGGTCTGCATAGCACTAAATTAAGCCAATCCCATAATATAAATGGGATTGGTTTTTAATAATATGTTTAATATAAAATAATATTATATGATTGATAATTATGATGATATAATTGACCAATGGTCAGCACCTTCTGTTGGTTGTTGCACAAATATGATGGAGATTCACCCTGAATGTGATTTATCGAGGTGGGCTGTTCATCAAACTGTTACTGTGCTTGCAAACGCAGATTACTATTATACTAGGGATGAGGTTGACTATTTGATAAAACAGGTAACTGCAAGTGGTGTTACAAGGGAAGAGGTTGAAAGGATGATTCAGGCTGCTATTGCATCAAAGGCAAACCAAGCAGACCTTGAAGCATTATCAGCCCAAGTTGCTAGCAACACTGAAAGAATTCTCAATACATATACAAAGCAAGAAACAAATGCTTTGTTAGATGCTTATTTGACAAAACTGAGGGCAAACGAAATGTTTGCAAATTATACAAAAGTAGAAAATACAACACTCATCTTAAACTCAGATAACATTGGAATATAATTAACGTTAATTAAAAATATATTATTAATATGGCAAATACATTAGATAAAATCAAATTGTCAGGCGTAACCTATGATATTATAGATGCAACTGCAATTCATAGTATGGATGGTTATTGGACTTCAGGACAAACTGAAAGTGCCATAACTGCTGCAACAGATGCTCTTGCTCAGGCAATCGCAGAACAAGGCTACCAAACATCAGGTGATGTTCAATCAGCAATAACTGAAGCAACAAGTGGAATTAATAATACTCTTACAGCGCATACAGCAAACACTGACATACATGTTACAACTGCTGATAAGACTGCTTGGAATGCAAAGGCAGATATATCTGACATTCCTTCTGTAAGTGGTTATGCTGACGCAGTTAAGTATAATACATCTTCAAAATATGTTGAATTCTATCATGGTGGAACTGGAGGCACTGTTGTCTTCTCATATGATGCTTCTCCATTCCTTATTGATGGTATGGTTCAAAATGTTGAAATTAAGGATGTTGAAATATCAGGTGAAACAGTTACTTGTCTTGTAATATCATTCAACACTGATGCTGGTAAGCAAGATATTAACATTCCATTGACAGAAATCTTTGACGCTTCAAATTATTACACCACAGCTGAAACAGATACTGCAATTGAAGCAGCAACATCAGGTAAGGCAGATACATCAGCAGTTACAGCAGTTAATGATGTTGTGACAGCGCACACTGCAAATACAAACATTCACCTTACTTCAACTGAAAAGGCAAATATCGATGCTCTTGCAACAAATATTGCAACAATAAGTGGAATCACTTCAGCAGATACATCATCTTGGACTGGTAAGCAAGATGCATTGGTAAGTGGAACAAACATCAAGACAGTTGGAGGAAATTCATTGTTAGGTAGTGGTGATGTTCCATTCCCACCGGGTATGACAGCAGAAGTATCAGGAACAACATTAATTTTCTCTTAAGAATATGAAGGTAGGATTAAGTCCTACCTTTTTTAATATGTTTATATAAAATATTTCGAAATATGTCAAACATAATTGATTCAATACAAGTAAGTGGCGTTACTTATGCCATTCAAGGAAGTGGCGGAGGTAGTGGAAACCCAACAGTTGAACTTACCCAAGCAGAATATGATGCGTTGGTGAGCGCTGGAACGGTTAGTGCCAACACCTATTATATTATAACTGATGCAACAGCTGGAGACCTAACACAATATTGGACTTCAGCACAAACACAATCTGCAATTACATCAGCAGTTAGTGGAAAGGCTTCTCAATCAGACCTTGAAACTGTAAGCGGACAAGTTGCAAATAAACAAGATACATTAGTGTCTGGAACAAATATCAAGACCATCAACAATGAAAGCATCTTAGGAAGTGGAAATATTGATATTCAAGGTGGTGGTGGAACAACCTATTCTGCTGGTACAAATATCTCAATTGATTCAGCAAATACCATCAGTTGTACATTACCAATAGAAGAGAGTGGTGGTGGAATAATACTAAGAAATTCAGGCAATTCAAATGCTGGCGCCAACCTTATTACTAGAAATACCATAATTGGTTATGAATGTAAAACATTAAAAGATATTAGTTCATGTCAAACTTTATTTGGTAATAAACTTCAAACATATAATAATAATGAATTTGCTTGTGGTTCTTACAATGTTTCAAATAGTGGAAGCACATTGTTCTCTGTAGGCAATGGAAGTGGCGATTATGCAAGTAGGCATAATGCTTTTGAGATTAGGCAGAATGGTGACATCTATCTTACATTGAATGGTCAAGATGTTAAGTTGCAAGACCATCTTGGAGGTGGTGGCGGAACAACATATTCTGGTGTTAGTGGTATAACCATCAATAATAATAATGAAATATATTATGATGGTATCTATAAAACTTGGTTAACTTCAGACCATTCAAATGATAATGCAGTTTATTGGTTTAAAGGTAGTTATTCAAAAATATGGATTGACGATAATACACCATCAACAAGTAATTCGGATGCTATAAGGCATCAGTTCTCATTTGGCGCTGGTAATAATTTAAAAGGAAGTATTTGTGGTGTGGCATTTGGACAATCGAATACCGTTAAAGGGTTCATTGGAGCAGCATTTGGTGAATACAATAATTCTAATAATAGAGTAGAATTTACTATTGGACAATACAATGTTAGTTCATCTGCCTCTACAACCTTTGGAGACAGTGGCAACACCTTATTCTCCGTTGGTAATGGTACAGCAGATAATGCAAGGCATAATGCATTTGAGATAAGGCAGAATGGTGATATATACTGTTCTGATGGTACAAATGATGTTAAGATTCAAGACACTATTACAGCAACAGCAGCAAATACAACAGCACTTGGTGGCTTGAAACTTTTTAAACTTACCCAAAGTGCATATGATGCATTATCTCCAAATTATGATTCTAACACTTTATATGTAATAGTTAATTAATATGGCAAACGGAATTAAAATAGGAAATTTAGATATAAGTTCTTTCAAGGTGGGTAGTGGTGATTGTACTATCTACCTTGGAGACACTTTATTATATCAGCCAATACCGCCAGAAATAAAATGGACTGCTATTTATGTTGGAGGCACAACATCATCTGCTGAATGTGATTCATCTTCAACGATTGTTGAAAGGGAAATTACTACTTCAAATTTGGCGTCGGTTGAAATAGGTTCATGTGTTACTAGTATTGGAGAAAGCGCTTTTTTGAATTGTGGAAGTCTTACAAGCATTACAATACCTGATAGTGTTACTACAATTGGAGATACTGCTTTTTTAAATGATAGTAGCCTTACAAGTATAAACATCCCTAGTGGCGTTACAAGTATTGGTATGGGCGCTTTTTTAAATTGTGGAGGTCTTACTGGCATAACAGTCAATGCAACAACTCCGCCAACATTAAGTACAAATGTATTTGCAAACACTAACAATTGCCCAATATATGTTCCAGAAGAATCAGTAGCAACTTACAAATCATCTTGGAGTCAATATGCAAGCAGAATTCAAGCTATTCTATCTCTTCAATGGGTTACATTTAACGATAATGATACAATACCTCAAGGTAATGTATATGGTATAAGAATTAATTCACAATATGCTGGGCATTCCCAATATAATCCATTGGAAATAGGCAGTGATAGCGATAATTGTGCTTGGTTTGGAGGCGGTACACCTACAAGAGCGCCACAGTTTACAGCATATTTCTACACAATATCTAATGGTGTATCGACACTTGAAGATTCTTGGGATGATGGTTTAAAAGAATTCATATTTTCAAATTATGGTGGGGAAAGTTATTATTATGAGGACGGAACAAAGACAACGCCATATGGCATTCAATTATATATTTATGCATAATAGATTATGATTAAATACAATTTAAATACAATAAACGATTGGAACTTTGGTGATGACAACATCATCAAGGTTTATCGCAATAATGCAGTTTGCTATTATAAGGTGGTTGCATCTGGCGACACCCCAACATATGACCTTTGCTATGCTGTTGTTGATGATATTACCCAATACCAAGAAACAGAGTTTGAGGATGTCTTTAACAAGGCAGATAACGAGTGGTATAAGCTCAACAACCTTAACCAATATGAGCAGTATGGTGTATATGGAAGTGGAAGGAATGTTACCACATATAATGGCAAATTAACCGTTGATGATGGTTATGAATATATGTACAGTGGTGGTTCTTGGATTAATGTTGGTGAAGTAAGTGGAAGTACTGCAACATTGCCAAATGTACCATTTTCAGTTAACTTCAATGCAAAGAACTATGATTCAAATTCAAAGACATTATTAAAGACAAGTGGGCAGTTGGTAGATGTTGATGCGGTTATAACAGCTGGTACTCCAACAGTTAATGACGGATATTTAACAATTGTAAGTGGAACAAGAGCAACCATTAGCGGCTATCAAACATATTTCAATAGGAATAATAGTAACCCTAATTTGACAATTATTTCAAAACAAAATACTAACAGTAGTTATGGTCATATGTTTGCAAACAGAGATAGTAGCTATAACTGGATGTATCGTTGTTATTCAAATAAGTTAACACTTCATGGAAGTAGTGAAACTGGCGGTGTGGCAGTAACTACACAACCAGTTGTTGAGTCTGTAAGAGTTGATAGTAGCAGAAATATAACCTATAACAACTATACAAATAACACAACAAGTGGAACAACAGATTTTAACTATGGTGCTACAAATAGTGGTAAATTTGCTTTATTCCAAGGTTACGCAACTACTACTGGAGAATATTTCGTTGGAGATTTCTATTGGGTTTATATGTCTCAAAACACTTTAACTGATGAACAAGTACAGCAAGTTATTGATTATAATGAAGGTTCTAGTCAACCAATATATCCTGTCTATTATGATGAAAAAGCAGACCCATTGAATGACCTTACATTCAACACAATGGAAGATGCTGTAAGCTATGCTCAAAATAACTGTGTATATGATGGAATGAAAGCAACCATTGGCACAGATAGATATTATTTCGATTCAGAGGATGAAAATGGTTGGGTTAAGATTCTTGAATACTATATCTTTGAAGATGTTACATCTGGCGGAGCAAGTGGTTGGACAATAAGTGGTAGTTCGACATATAACCCAGATTCGTCATACTATGATGATTTCAGTGTTGAGAATAGTACAACATCATATCAGACAAAGATTGCAAAGGTTACAATATATGGTTATGACCATTTCACATATTATCTGAGAACAAGTGGTTATTCAACTTATTGCTATGCTGTTGCAACAAACGTTGATGAAATACAAACACCACCAGCATCAATGTCATATAATTCATCATCAGCGATAACCAACACATACAATTGGAATAAATCACCAAAGTCTGCCGTTAACTTATCCAATTATAGAAGGGTAACATATAATAACCTTGATAAGACTGTTGAACATACATTCTATGTTTACTTCTATGGCAGAACATACAGCAGTTATGTTGGAAATGCAACAATATTGATTCCAAAGGAGCAAACAAACGAGAATTGGGAACAAGTTACATTCTCAGCATCATCAAACATTGCTTCAAGTCAGAAGAACTTGTATATTGACAACAACAACTCATCAAGTGGTGGAACACAGTATTGGTATTACAGATGGATGATAGGTTTACCAGCAGGTAGCCATAATTCATATGTAAGTTATAGCAATTATGATTATTGCCCAAATGTAACAAGTTCAACATTCACCTCAGTTGCTGGTGAACAACGTCAAGTCAACTTCACATATGGCAACACAACCAATAAGACATTATCATTCAGATTGACTGATGGTAGCAATGTATTGACGCCAAGTGATACTGTATATTACAACATGACTTATTATAACAATTGTGGCACATCAAGTTCAAGTAGCAATGTTACATTCCCAAGGTCTCAGAGTGTTAAAGTTGGTGGTATGTTCAGATTTGCCAATTCATCCAATAGGCATTACATTTATGGTTATTCGCCAAACATATCGTTGAATTATGACTACTATGTTGACAATTATCAGAGCACATTTGATATTACATATACCAAGTTGAGTGAAGAGGCTGTGACAATAACATATGCAACCTATGACCCATCAGATGTTGAAACGCCTGCGTTCAAGACTGACATAACTTGGCCTTACAGTGGCGGAACAACGTCATCAACGACATTAACATCATATGCAGTGCCATACACATATTCATATGAGGTAAGTCAGACAAGTGATAAGTTCAGTGCTTCAACATATGAATATACAGCTGGGCAAGCAAGTAGAACAATATCATTTACATTATATCCAAATAATAGGGAGTTTGCAACTGTAGCGGATTTGGAGGCTTATGCCTATGCTTGGGAAGGAATGAAAGCATCAGTTGGTAGTACCAAGTATCAA
This sequence comes from Methanobrevibacter sp., assembly GCA_017652345.1. Next base: position 27,193 of record JAGCBE010000350.1, on the reverse strand, counting down.
TATAAGAATGGTCAGTGGGTTGAACAAGCATATATACAATATGAATATATACAGACTCAGACTGGTAATTATCGTTATAATTTCAATACTAATTGTTATCCAACAATGGCTAATACAATTGAAGTAAAGTTTGCAATGACTGGTAACAGCATTGACTGGGGTTATTTGATATGTTGGTCAAGTTGTGAAGGTGACAATTGTGATAGTACACAGTTCAGATTCACCACAGTTACAGGTGGTTATGCTATTATTGGTAGAAGGGGTAATACTAGCGGCGTTCAATATTATAATATTGGCTCTGGTAAAGATATTACAGTTAATTTACCTTTGAGTTCAGGAACCTATACATATAATACTGGTGGAACTAACGTAACTGCTAATTTCAACAATGGTACATTTAGTTTACCTTCTGAAACTCCTATGCATATATTTACTCTAGGTAATAATAGCCAAAACAGATATGCTGCGAATGTGAAATTGTATTATGTCAAGGTATATGATGGAAGTGGAAACCTTGTTAAACATTATGTGCCATCAGATTACAATGGAACACCTTGCTTCTATGAGATTGTAGATGGAGAATACATTATGGACACATACACTGGTAGCTATCATGGAACATTAACACTTGGTCCACAAGTTTAACTCCAAAATAATTTGGTAAATCAAAATAATTATATAACTTTGCAAACGCTTTTCATAGAAAAGTATTTTTAAAGTTAACATTCGGGGCTGATTGCTAGTGATAGTAGTCAGCCTTTTAATATGTTTATAGAAAAGGAAAAAAATGAATTATATTACTTGGTTAAGAGGTGGCAGCTGTTGCCAACCTATAAATAATTGCGGATGCGGTGGTAAAGATGTATGCGACTGCCAAGAAATTCTTCTAGAGATTTCAAAACTTCATACAGACGATGAAATCCTTCAGGATGAAATAGATTATGTATCAGGTGTTGTTGACACAATATCTGGAGGCTGCGATTGTGACCTAACAGATTATTATACAAAGGAAGAGGTTGATGCTTTGATACCTGAAGTTCCTTCATTGTCAGGTTATGCAACAGAGCAATGGGTATTGGATAAACATTATATTACAGGTGTTGACCTATCTGATTATGCAACTCACCAATGGGTTGAAAATAAGAATTACCTAACACAACACCAACCATTAAAGACAATTAATGGCCAAGTTATATCAGGTACAGGAAATATTGAAATAACAGCCTCTGGAGGCACTATAAACGTTGATTATGAGTTAGACCCTACAAGTACTAACCCTGTTGTAAACTCGGCTATTACGGTGGCTATAAATGACAAATTGGATGCTTCTGCATACACTCCTACAGAACAAGTTCAATCTGATTGGAATGTTACAGATTCTGCATCAACAGCATATATAAAGAATAAGCCTGAAATACCTTCTTTGAGTGGTTATGCGACAGAGCAATGGGTGTTAGATAAACACTATATTTCTGGTGTTGATTTATCTGACTATGCTTTGAAATCTGAAATCCCTGTTGTTCCAACATCAAATTCAGCATTCACCAATGATATGCATTATATAACATCAGGTGATTCAGTTTTCAATAATTATGCAACAACAGCAAACACTTATACAAAGACTGAGGTTAACAATTTGATTTCAAATAAGATTTGGTGTGGAACTCAGGCGCAATATGATGCAATAGCAACCATAGACCCAACTGTATTATACTTAATCCATCAATAATTATGAAATACAATAACTACGATATTATAAAAATATATTATTCAGGATATACCGTCACATCTGCATATAGTTGTGGCGGCTATCAAGTATTTAGTGGTGATACACCATTACATAAGAAATTATATTATTCAGGAGGTTATTCAGGACAAACAATTACAGGAGATATAGATTGCAACAGCAGCACAACAATAACGTTGGCTGAAACAACAGCAGAGCAGCCAGACCCAAATGAATGCTTCTATAGATATGCTATTTTGGGAGATTGCGTTACAACAATAGGAGAAAAGGCATTCAGTGGCGAAACTTGTTTAATGTCTATATATATGCCTGAAGGGTTAGAAACAATTGGTAATTCAGCATTCACTGATTGTAACTATCTAAGAATTACTAATAATGTTAATATGGAAGATGATACTTGGTATTATGAAACAAGATTTCCTGATAGCATAAAGACAATTGGAAATTATGCATTTGCTGGATGTGGAGGTATAAATGGTGGTGATGTTATTGACCCTGAATATTTGCATCTTCCTTCAGAATTAACATCAATAGGAAATTATGCTTTCAGTGGAAATCATATTGTATGGTTAGAAATACCTTCAAAAGTTGCAAGCATTGGAAATTTTGCATTTAAAGATGGTATAAATCTTAAAAAGGTTTATATACCAACATCTGTAACTAGTATTGGAACAGGAGCATTCCAAAATTGTAGTGGATTAACATCTATAACAATTAACAAACTAACACCACCTTCTTTAGGCTTAACGTCACAAGTAAGATATACATTTGAAGGCTCAACTTGTCCAATCTATGTACCAGCATCAAGGGTTGATACATACAAAGCAGCAGATGGGTGGTCATATTATGCTAGTAGAATACAAGCAATACAAACATAAACAAAATGGAGATATTAATTTATCTCCATTTTTTATTTATAATATGTTTATTTTAAATAATAAATATTGATAAATTTAATATAAAATGGCGAGACCAGTAGGAAGCAAAAACAAACCAAAGATGACAAGTGGTTTGGAGGTGGTGAAGTTCGAGAAGCAGATAGCAAATGCTCCTGTAACGAATTTCAATGCCCAATATGACATTATAAATTATGGCGCTAAGAATGATTATCCATATAAACTTATAGACCTGTACAATACATCAGTAACGCATAGGGCTTGCATTGACTTTGCAACAAATGCTATTGTTGGCGATGGAATTGACTGGGAGAAGATGAAAATAAATTCTGAAGATATGGTAACGCCAAACTATTCAATGTCTTGGAATGAGTTTATAAAAGCACTGGCGTTTGACTATTGTCTATATTCAGCATTTGCATTTCAAATTATAAAAAATAAAGATAATAAGACGTATTCATTCTTTCCTCAACCAATTGAAACTGTTAGACTTGAAGAAATGGATGAAGATGGCGTTGTAAACAATGGTTACTTATGTAAGGATTGGACTGCAACAGGTAAATATCCTCCTGTTAAGATGCCTATCTTTGGTTTCCAAGAGGATGAACAAATACCAATGGGTCAACCATATTTGGTATATCATAAGACATATAACCCAGTAAATGCTTATTATGGTCTTCCAACATACAGTTCAGCATTAAACGCAATACAAGCAGAAGCAGCATATCAGACTTGGGAATTGAAGAATGTAAGTAACAACTTCACACCAACTGGAATGCTTACATTGCCAACAGTTGAAACTGATGATGAGAGAAGAGCAATTATAAGGAATATACAGGAAATGTTCGGTGGTGTTGAAAACTCCAATGCCTTAATGATTACATTCAGAACAAACATTGAGGATAAACCTGTTGAATTCACTCCATTCACAGCACCAACATCAAACGTTAATCTGTATGAGGCAGCAAACGAAAGAACCATCAACAGAATAATGGCAGGTCATAAGATACCTTCAAAGGCATTGATTGGCTATCCAGCAGATGATACAGGTTTCTCAAACTCAGGTGAGTATCTTGAATCAGCATTCGCACTTTATAATGTAAACGTTGCAAATAACGCTAGAAGAGAGATTCTTGATACTGTTAATACATTGTTCAAACTGAATGGTGTTGATGTTCAAATTGAATTGAAGCCATTGAGATATAGGATAGATAACCAAGAGGAAACAAAGGTTGAAACCACAACAAGACCTGAAGGTGAGGAAAAAACTGAAGAGGAAGTTGAAGAAAGAGAAAATAACACAATCTAATTATTAAACTAGTATGATACAAAATATTTTATTCAATGATAAATGGTTGAAAGAATTTAGTGTTATTCCACTTAATTTCAACACCAAAGAAGTACAGAACTATCTTAAACTTGCTGAAACAATTTGGCTTGAACCAATCATAGGAAGACCATTATATGATGAATTGCTTTATCAGGTAAAGAACAATCAATTAACTGATGAAAACTCTACCTTATTGGTTGAAGCAATATACCCTTATCTTGGCTTTTGCGTTGCATATGAGGCTCTACCAACACTTATTTACCATGTATCTGAGGTTTCTGTTACCAAGGGAAAATCAGACAATTCTGAGCCAATTGACCTTAAGGAAACAACGTACTTTGAGGCGCATCTTCGCAGACAGATTGAAGCAAGAAAGGATTATCTTATAAAATGGCTTGATTGTCATTGTGATTCATTCCCATTGTACCAACCATCTTGCAATAATTCCTGTTGTGACGCTAAAGGATTGAATAAGCCAAATCCAATGTTTGAATTATACACACCTCCTAGGAAAAACACAACACTTAGATAAAAACAAATCCCTCTTCCAATTAAGGTAGAGGGATTTTCAGTTTAATTGATTAAAAATCTATATAGTATGAATGTGCGATTCAAAAAAACCTCCTAGAATAGAACCGTAAACTAGGAGAAAAAATTACTTCAATATCTATGAAAAGAACAATACGCAAAAAGAAATGGTTCTATTTTTTATGTTAGTATTTAAAAGATTTTCCAAAAAACGTTGGGCGGTGACTAGAATCATCACCCAACATGTAATTAATTAAATAACTTAAACCTTTCAATATGAAAGAACAAAAGACATATTCACTCAAACATCTAATGCAAATATACAAAAAATATATTAAAAAAAGAAATTAAAATGTAAAAATTTTATTAATATCCAAACTTTTTTTCTGGTTGTTTAAATAATCGTTTTTCAACTTCTCATATGAGTCAGAGTATTCTATGCACATGTTAAACATCTTGTTCTCTTTGGACAGGTTATTGTACATTCTTTGTCTTACCTTCCATTTATAATCGACACCCATCCCCTTATCAATGTGCAAGCAGAAGCCATTATCCTCATACAGTATCTCCATATCTGGTAACGTTCTAACGAAGTGCTGTCCGACGCTCATTTCCACTTTATCAGTTACCCTAGTATTGAAGATTGACAACTTTGCAACATCATCAAAATCCTTCATATGATTCATTCGTTGCTTATAGAACTTATGGCATAACTGATGAAGGTATTTTCCTTCCTCATAGATAGGCTTATAATCCTCACAGAGGCTGTATATCGGCGCGGACATAACATTATATCTCCCCTCTATAAATTCATCAGCCAGCGCCTCAAAATCATCGAAATAGAATATCTCATCCATGTCTGTTATGATGATAATATCATAGGAGTCTTTTAACTCCAGATAGGCTTGTTCCTTTACAGCCTTCTGTATAAATTCATTTTGGCCGTTTGAATCAAAATGGCGCACTTCAACAAATGGGTATTTCTCTAGTTCTTCAATTGACCCATCGATGCTACCATTATCGTATACGATAACCTTGTCAGCAATTCTCTTCCAATAATCAGCACAGAACGGAATTATATCTATCTCGTTTTTGCATAACGTAACCCAGCATACTTTATATTTCATAATATCTTTTTATTATAAATATATAGAAAAATTGAAAAGTTTAAATTTTTATATAAAAAAATAACGCTGGAAGCGTTACCAACCAGCGTTATTACATATAAATCAAAAAATTAAATCTCATCAATATAAACTATCTTCACAGACCATTTAATTGATGGCCTCAATCCCAATCCTGTTTCACAACTGTAAGGGAGAGGACTTATATGTAGTATTTTTTAAAAAATGAATCGGTTTCTAATCAAAATATAACTGGTCAATTTTTGACCTAATTTCATTCAGTTGACGAACTTTATTCAGTCTTTGGCTTTCATCCAAATCCATAAGTGGATAATGTTTATCACACTGTTGAATGCTCTCTACCTCATCATCCAGTATCTCATTGATGATGTCATACTCTTCTTTTGTTAGTTTTTCCATATTATTCCAGTTTAAAATTAAAATACTTTGATATGCCATATGGTAACGTTCTATTTCCAACCCTGTTTAACACAGTACGGTTCATCAACACATTACCCTTGTCATTTGCTTCTTTCTTCTTTCCTTTAATGATTGTAGAATTATCTATGAATGTCTTATGAAATAATATCCTAGGGTGTAACACACATCCGCATACATTGCCAATTGATGTTGCCCATTGTATTTTGTTGTCAACACCTTCGTCAAAGCCATAGATAACTCCATCAGTTTCCATTAAGTACTTAATGAATGTATCAGCATTTATTGGAGAATCATCACCCAGATGTCTTTCAACGTATCTTTCCAAGAAATGTGTTGTATAAATCGATATCTGGCCACAATTGCCAATCAGCAATGAATAAAACCTATCTCCTTTATATCTGAATTCGCCTGCAATCAATACTCTTGCACCATACTTCTTTAGGTCAGCCTTGCCTAGGCAGTTTGGAATTAAGTGGAATGTAATATCATAGTTTTCAATGGTAATGGGCTTGAAATATGTTTTTACATTGCCCTTGCGTATCATTATCCTAGCATATTCTTTTTGTTTATGATTTAACAACGGGGATATTTTTTCACATATCCCAATTGAACGCTCATAAACAATAAGCCCAACCTCAGTCAGGCTCATTGTATCAAGAATTATCTTCGCCATATGTTCCAAGAAGGTTCATAAAAGCACTATACAATCCATTCATTGCATTGATGCTCCTTTTTAACTCTTTTTTCTCATCTTTAAATAAATCGTCTGCTGCAAGAGAAGCCTCGTCTTGTTCACTTACTCTGCAAAGCGCTGAACAAATGTCCTGAATCTCTTGGTCAGTCAGTTCAATGGTGAACTTAATTTCTGTCTTTATACTTTTCATATTACTATTTCTTTAACATTTCAGGTAAATCATCAAAATAATCATCCTCATATGCAACCTCCCTCAGTCTTTCACACAGATGGTTTTCAGGCTCAGTACCAAATACTGCAATTGCTTCAAATGGGTACTTGTTGATACCTTTAATCAACTTCTCCACATCAGACTTGCACATCTGCTGGACATCAACATATTTGACCATATCCTTTGCATTCCTAGCATCAGTTAAGAAACCTTTTGGAAATGATTTAGAAATCTCAAAGAGACTTACATAAGGCATTGATACCTTCTCGCCATCTTTCTTACATTCATAAGAGCATAAAGCAATTTCGACAAAACAATCTTTGTCATTGGCTAAATAGCCAGAAAAAATAATCTTTTTCATTGTTCAAATAATTTTTAAAAATTTAATTTTGTTTGTATTTAACATTGATAACCTGTATCAGCCCAAACAGGTTTTCCAACATATAAGTTCAATAAAAATGGTTGATACCATTCTGGTTTTCTACCAATTATCATAGGATAGCCTTTCTTGTTGATAAACCCTTTTTGATAAACGCCAATTTCTTCGTTTGTAGGCTCAACATGATAAACTCTCAGTGGGTCTCCATCAACTACTTTGCTTTTGAGTTGTGACAAGGTAAACCTTTTGTCAGTTCTTTCTGTAATTAAGTAAAACTCAACGTCAGTTCTATTATAACCATTCGCTGCGTACAGAATGTCACCAACTGACCAATCTTTAATCTCTTTTTCCATAATAAATTTAATTTAATGAATAATAATTTTATTATAAATATCTGATTGATGTGTTTTGACGCAAATATACAAAAAAAAATTGAGAAAAAGAAATCAAAAGAGCTAAAAAATGTTAAAAGATTCTGCGCCAATAAAAAAAGTCGTCTCTAAGCCCTTAAAATTTTGCCACCTTGGTAGTTATCCACCTTATATATTTTAAGCGATTGTAGAGCCTCTATAATGCCTTAAAATCGATTTTAACACACTTTAACAGAAAATATTTCTGGAATACAATTATTTTTTGTATATTCGCATCGTTGAAACGTTTCAATCTATTAATTTTTATTTATTAACTTTTTTAAAATTTAAAAAATGAGTAATAACAAAGAAAAAGAATTTGAGAAAGCACTGGAGTTTGGTCTTAAATCACATCCAATGGCTAGTACATCAATTGAGATTAACAAAAAAAGTCAGGAAAAGTTGGAAGACATTGATAATGAATTGTTAATTGCACTTGCTGGTAGTAATCTTCAAAACTATATTCTTACAACTTGTAGGGAGATAGCTATCCAGAGAGAGTTGAGAAGAAGAAAAAGAGCATTACCACCTCAATTCGTTAAAGGAATTGTAGATGTATTCTACAGCGGAACATTGAATGATGAAGACCTTTGCAATGTTGAAGAGTTCAAAGAGTGGTACGAAAAGCAGGGGAGGCAGTAACCTCCCCCTTTTCCCCCTTATATCCCCCCTTCTTCTGCTTCCCCTATAACCCTATCATTAATAACCCCCCTATAATCCCCCCATTTCTTCTCCAGATATAAAACCAAATATAAAAAAGAAAAAATATATCATGTCGGATATATTGACATATATCCTCATGATATATTGTAAAATCGATGTTTCAAGAAATCTTTTAATTTTTTTAACTTTTTTTTGTTTTTATTTCTTTTTTCAAAAAATTTTTTGTATATTTGCATCAGATAAGTTCAACATTTTAAAAGATTTTAGCTATGAAAGGAATAAAAAATTTTTTTATCAGTACTCAATTGGTGATGTTGTTACATCCAAAGGTTCTCAAAGTTTATATGTATCTATTGGGTTGGAGAAACAGTGAAGTTATTAAGATTTATCAAAATCAGCTACCTAAAGCTTTAAAACTATCAGAAAGAGACATTGCAATAGCAGTTCAATCGCTTATTGACACCAATCTTATCCAACTAAAAGATGATTATGAGGTTGTCTTCAACATTGAAGAGGCAAACAAATACTTTAAGATTCCAATAAGAGACGTTTACGACATGGAATTATTACCAGTTTCAACCAAAATCACTTGGAATGTAAAAAAAGATTCTTCAACTGATGCATTGGAAGATATGTCAGATGACAAGTTAAAACTCTTAATCTTAAGGCTTCAAGCAACACTGAATGAAAGAAAACAAGTGAAAGAATTGGTAAAAAATTCAACTGAAACAACAGATTTACCGTTCTAAAACGTATTTTTTTGAAACTTCAAGATATTTATAATAAAAAACATTCCAATTATGAAAGAAATTGTATTTAAAACACTAGCACTCAAATTGATTAACTTTGCAATATCTCTATTAAATGATAGACTTCAAGATTATTGGGATTCTGCTGGAGAAATACTTTCAGTTGAAAACATCAAAACAATTAATCTCAAAAGGCTTCAATATTATCAAAATTTAGCTTTTACCTACCTTGACGCAAAAGCAAACCTTGAAGACAACAAACCTCTCTCAAAAGAGAACTATACTACAATACATAACTTGCTTCAAGGTTCAACAGAAGGAGTTTTTGATAACGATAAACAACTGGAAGACTTCAAAACATTCAACGATAATAGATTAAAAGAATTGCTATAATAATGGGGAGACCAACTGATTCATATGAAACAATAAGAGCAAAGTTCGAAAAGGCTTCAAATAAGAAGAAAGAATTGCTTCAATTGAGAGATTCATCAACAGATGAAAAAGATAGACTTAAGTATGATAAACTGGCGAAGGTTGAATCTGTAAGAATCTCCTACTATAAAAGACATTATCCTTCAATTACAAAATCAAAAGAAGAGATAAAAGCAGTTCCAATACCTCCAATAAGAGTAACAACGAAAGCACATTATAATGAATTACTTAATAATTACCAGCAGCAGATTGATGAACAAACAAAAAAAGGTAATACAAGAGAAGCAAATCTAATGAAAGAAGCGTTGGAATCAATCCGCTTGCGCTACAAATATAGTTATTAGTTATGCTACGCAAACCTGACGATATAAAACGATTTCTCCAACAACAAAAGGAAATAAACCAAAGGAAAAAGGAGAGAGAATTGAAACGCTATAGAAAGGCTCAGGAGCAAACAAAAAAACAATTGAAGAAAGTATCAAAGAAAGTTGAACAAACCCCTGAGAAGCCTTTAAAATACACCTATAGCCTTACTATATATCAATCACCACTTATCGAAAGATTCCCTGATGAAGAAGACCTCTATCATACTAGGGAAGAAATTGATAATGATGATTCAGGTTCAATTAACTGGGAAGTATGGGATAAATTAATAGATAAATATAAAAATAACCGTTGAAGGTGTGTACGGTATAAAACCTTCTCTTCAAAAGGTTAACTTTTAAACATCGATTCAAAAATAGGTGGTTGACCAAAAGACCACCTATTTTATGTAAGAAATCCATTTCGTCAAAATAGTTATTAGAGTTTTAAGTATTGTACACTCTGACTGATGGTGCTAGCATAATAACTAGCACCATTTTTTTTATACCAAATCCTCATCATTGGTCAACTCACTTATATATTGATATAATGTCCTACTTGACTTTCCAATCATCTGAGCCAACGCCAAGAAATTACAATTTGGCTTCTGTATCTCAGCCATAACAACACTATGTCTGTATGAATAATAATTGCAGTGCTCAATATCGATTAAAGGTATATTATCACCATCCCTCACATTCCTCCTGACAATCTCTTCATTGCACTTCCTAAACCAATCCTTCAAATGCTCTGAATGATACATATATGTATTGTTAACCCTCTTATTTCTATGCTTTCCAATAAAACCATCCATTGTAGGAAATAAATAATTACCTGGTTCATTATGAAACATTAAATAAGTATCAACACATAAACGACTCAATATATCATCCTTTTCAATCCTTATCTTATACTTCATACCTGTCTTCTCCCTATTGCCATCAATCTTCCAATAATCCCTGTCACCAACCCTTATAACAGATACATCCTCCTTAACCAAATAACTAATATCAACAGGAGCCAAACCCTTATATACAATTCCAGCAACATATAACATTAAACCATATATCCTACTATTCCTATCCATCAATTCCTCAATAACTCCATCCCTGTACTTCCAATTTCCATTACCATAATACTCAATGCAATAATCAATAAAAATGTCCTTCAATACCAATAAACTCCTGTAATGAATGTAATACTCCCTCTTTGCCTCCTGATATACCCTGTTATAACGCCATTTACTAAAAGGATAAACTGACATCAAACCATTATCAATCGCATAATGACATAAAGCACCAACCTTTGAAAGATAACTCCTGATGGTACAATCCCTCTTCCCCTCATCCTCCAAATACTTTGCATAACGCCTACAAAATGCCTCAGTAATCTCAGTAATTATAATATCACTCCTACCTGTCATTGACTCAATGGAATGATATACAACCCACCAATGCTCAATTGTCCTTGACTTAACTCCCTTCTCCTGTATATAACGCTCAATTAAACCCCTTAAGTCATTCCTTATAACATCCCTTAATTCATCCCTCTCCAATATCATCGATGGCGTATATACATCACCTGACGCAACAAATGAATCCCTCTTCCTTATTGCAGCATCCTTCAACTTCTTTAATTCATAATTCACCATTACAAAATTGGGATAACCTTTCTTTACCTGTTCATTTTTCTTATCCCAATACTTAACAGAACAAGAATATCCTGTTGCTTTCTCCTTCATCCCCCTCCAATTTACTCTAAGCATTATTGGATGAGTACCATCACTTAATACCTTGTTGGTTCTTAATACTAACCTGATAACTGCTATTGATGTTCGCATAATAATATAAATTTTAAAAAATTAAACCCATTGATAGTGTCACTATTAAAAGTTGCCACAAATTTAATTCCAATTTTTATATTATGCAAATAATCTGTGTTAAATATATATAAATGCCTGATATACACTTTATTAAAACGATTTTATTTGTAAATTATAAATAAGCCAAGTATTTCCACAACGAATAACCTAAAATCTCTTGAAATACCTTTATATAAAGGAAAGTAGAAATATTGGTGTCATTTATGGTGCTTTTATTTAAAAAAATATTTCAAAAAATCGTCTTTTTCAATTTATCCTGATATTTATATATAAATAAGAAAAATGATGGATAAAGAGTTTTTTAAATCTAATGAATTAAAGGATATAACCAAGTTAAAAGCATTTAATAAGGCTACGGGTATATTTGATGAAATTGGTGAAACTGAAGTAAAGTTCCACACTGATGCAACAGCATACACTACATCTAAGTTGGGAGAAACAAAGTATTGGAACATTGAACTGAAAGATAGAAACCTAAATCTAATGGAAGATGGTAGAATATCAGGTTCAACAGATAAAGGCGTATTCTATGATGATACCATCTTTATTGAAAGCCATAAGGTATCAGATATGCTATTGGACATGATAAATGGATTAACACCACTGTATATCAACTTTCTATCAGATGGCCATATATTGATATTCAACCTGAGTAATCTAAAGAAAAGACCAAAGAAGACAGGTACAATGAATATAAAATCAAAAGGATATGGAAAGTTTGAAGTGGCAAAGAGAGAAGGATTGTATATAAGTGATGCAGCCATTTATGATAAGAACTACAAACTAATAAAACGAGCAGGAGAAGACTTTATATAAATGAATGACGCAACAAGGTTTATAAATTATATCAACGGCCACTATCAAGAATTATACAATAGATTTCAAGCATTCTGTAACGATAAGAATTATACATTTGACCCTGATATATTCCAAGATACAATTCTAAAGTGTTATCAGTTAATTGAGAAACAAGGTACAATGAAAGACGATTCAGATAAGGGAATTGAGAATTATTTCTTTATGAGTTTCAAACAGAATTTACAAAGGGAATCTCAATATGCAAGGAATATGAAAAGGGATAATAACATTGTTAATCTTGCTGGAGCAAATGAAGTATATCTCAATTCATTACTTACAGAACAGGAGAAGTTGAAATCAGATTTGTATAAGGACTTTGCTGCGTTGTATCTATTGAAACAGGTAGAAGATAATTTTGATAGTGAGCATTTCTATTTATTCAGGTTAAAGGTATTCGATAAGACAATGACATATAGGAAACTAAGTGAAAAGACAGGAATAAAGGGATGTAGACAGAAGGTTGTTGATTGTAAGAACTGGTTAAAACAAAATGTCAAACAAGAGGACATTAGAAAAGAGTTTGATGCCATATATGGCGAAATATTGTAAAAATAACGAAAGTATGTATGTTAATTTAAAAAAATGATATTTGAGTTTATATTTATATTTTTGATTTATTTATTTGTAATACCTGTTGTATTCTACTGGACAGAGGTTAAACAATTACCTAAATGCTTAAGGTTTCCACCGTTTAATTGCAGAAAGTGTTTAACATTTTGGACATTGCTTGCAATCTCAATGATAGTTGGATTGAGTTTTGGAGCATATTGGTTTATGGGAACAGGTATAATAATGGCGATACTGACAGCAATTGCAATGACAGTAGAGCAACGAAAAAAAACAATAAAACTATGAAGTGGTCAAAGGAAGATATTGAACTAGTAGAGAAGTTTATTACAATCAAGAATAACGGTTATTACTGCGATGGAAAGCAGTTAACTGAAGTTTATAACAGGGTATTGGAGAAGAATGTAAATGTTACCAATTGTGGTTCTTGTCTAAGAGGTAGAGTATGTGAGTTGGAAGCAGCTTTAAAGCACTTTAAAAGCCTCTCAGAGAAGACAAAAGTGGAAGAGAGTACAACTGATACCCCGGTAGAAAATAATGAGCCTGTAGAGCCTAAAAAACGCATAGGTAGACCTAAAAAGAGTTAATATATGAGCAACTTTGATAGAAAAGGTCATGGTTTATCAAAATTTGAAGATAGGAATAAGAGGTCAAAGGAACTTAGTCCAATACTTAGAAGAAGGTGGTTAAGTGCTGACCATATTGTTGACCAGGTGTATTGTGACCTTTGCAATGGCATATCAAAGTCTGATATTGTAATGAAGTTTGCCAATTGTCAATATGATGGTCAAAAGAAGCCAATAAAGGCGAGAACAGCGCAAGATTACATTGCATCTGCTGTTGATAGGCTTCACTTTGATATGGAGGCAAAACAGGAGGATTTAAGGGCTGATTTATATGGAAAATTATTAACCGTATATAATGATGCAATGCAGGCGAATGACAGATATTCAGCAATTGGAGCATTGCAGACCATTATGAAGTTAACTGGTTGTATGATTCAACAGCCTCAGACAGCAATTCAGATAAACAGTGACAAGGAAGGTGGTGTTACTGTTAATTTTGGTTTTGAAAAGAAGGATGAAAATTAATTTTAATATTCAATTAACAAGGAAACAGAATGAAGCATATGATATACTGCACCAGAAGGATTGTCAATTCTTAATTGCAAGATGGTCAAGACAGTGTGGTAAGACCGTATTTGCTGAAATAATGCTTATTGAATATCTTTGCAAACCAAATACATTTAATGCTTATATATCACCAACATTTTCTCAGGGAAAGAAGGTATTTGCTGAATTGGTTCAATTATTGGAATCAACAGGAATAATAAAAAAGGCAAATGCATCAGATTTAAAGATTGAATCAGTATATGGTTCAACATTAAAGTTCTTTTCAATGGAATCTCCTGTATCAATAAGAGGTAATACAGTATCAGGTTTATTGGTAATGGATGAGGCTGCTTTCTTTCCAAGGGAGTTACCATCAGGTGAAGACCCATATTATAACGTTATATTCCCAATCATTAAGGCGAGAAAGCCAAAGGTGCTTGTAATTAGTACACCTAATGGAAGACAGGGGATGTATTATGATTTATATCTTAAGGCTTTCAATGGGGAAAATGGATATAGGGAGTTAACAGCATCGATATATGATGATGATTTAATCAAAAAGGAAGAGATTGAGGAATTAAAGAGGGGTTATCCTCCTTTGGCATTCAAACAAGAGTTTGAAGTGGAATTCCTAGATAATGCATTAACAGTATTTCCCAATTTTGAGACCTGTTTTGATGGCAAATATATAGATGGAAAGTGTTGGTGTGGTATCGACCCATCATCAGTTGGTGATGATAACACCATTGTATCAATAATAAACCAAGATAATCAGGTAAAGCAGTATAAAATTGATGGAAGTTTGGATGTAAAATATGAAAAGATTGCGAAAATCATCAATGATTATCATCCAGTAGCAACATATATTGAAAATAACTCAATTGGTGAGGTTATGGCCAATGAAATTAAGAAGAAATTGGCAAATAAGAGCAATTTTTACACATTTACAACGACAAATGAAACGAAAAAGCAGTATATATCTCTTTTGGCAGTCGATATTGCTAACAATGAGATACATTTTGAGGAAGATAACAGGTTATTGTATTCAGAATTGAGCACATTTTCCTTTAAAATTACAAAAGCAGGTAATATAACATATGCTGCAAGGGATGGTTATCATGATGATACTGTAACATCGTTGGGAATATGTTTGCAATGTAGGAAGGATTTCAAATTATCAGGTGAACCAGGCATTGGTTTTATTCCAATACCATTAAAAGTATTAAGATAGCACAATATATATGAAAGATTTATATTCTTATGAAGATGTTAAAGTCATAAAGGATTTTGGTGAGGTTAGAGTACCAAAAGATTGGTCTGAAATAACCTTAAAGAAATATCAGGAGATTGAAAGATATTATGAGGACAAGGATAAGGCTTTCAATGTTCTTGATGTATTGGATATATTGATTGATAAGGACAAGGATTATATAATGTCATTGCCAACAGAGTTCTTAGATACCATATTAGCCCATTTGGTGTTCATTACATTATCACCAGAAGTTGGTGAAGCAACAAATAAGATTGTCATTGATGGCGTTGAATATAAGGTTAATGTGATGGAAAAGTTGAAATTGGGAGAATACGTTGCTGTTGACAATGTTATAAAGGCTGATATACATGATTATGCTTCAATGTTGGCAATTATATGTAGAAAAGATGGAGAGGTATATGATTCAAAGTTTGAGGCAGAGGTGTTTGAGAAGAGGAAGGAAATGTTTGAGAAACAGCCTGTAACAAAGATTTTACCAATTATAGGTTTTTTTTTAAACTTATACATAATGTCAGAGAAACATTCCCAATTGTATTCACTGGTGGAAAACGCCATAAACCTCATTCAGCAGAACATAGACAATTCGCAGAAGATTGGGGTTTCCAAAAGGTTGTCTTTGAATTGGCAGACGAAAAAATTGAGAAAATCCCTCAAATCAATCAAACGTATCTAACTGATGCGTTTACATATCTGACATATTTGATTCAAAAGGGAGATATTGAAGAGGTTGAAGACCAATTCCAAGAAACATTAAGGAAAGCAAAATCAAAGGGTAGGAAGTAACCTACCCTTTTTTTATGAAAGAATTGGGCGTTCAACTATTCTCTCGAACCATTGAACAGTTGGATGATAATATATAAATGTTTGAAATGCAACTGAATTAACATTTTTAACATAAGATGGTATGTTTAATTAAAAAATAATATGTTGAAAGACGTTATTAATATATTAAAGGATATAAGCCTTAGACATAAGGGTGTTTGCACCTTTAAATATCAATCTGACATTCTAAATAATGCTCAGAATAATCATAAGTATTATCAGGTATATGTTGATGACATTTCGCTTCATCAATTGAACATTACAACAAACATCTTCAAGGCAGAGTTTCAGGTGTATGTATTGGGTTTTGTTGATGATGAGAATGATGTTTTGGATGTCCAGAACAACGCATATACAATTGCTGCTGACATTGTAGCATATATTGATACTCAGGAGGCATTTCAGGGCATTCTGAGCGTTTATGACTATAGCATCTTAACATTATCCCACTACACTGACGATAACGCAGCAGGGGTAAAATTAAGCCTTGTATTGGAAATGCCAAGTCCTGTTAATCTTTGTACATTGGAAGACAATTTCAATGATGAGCCTTATGAGGATGAACCTGACAATGAGATTGATTTAAATATAAATGAGATTGGTGATATTGATTTGAAACCAATTGAATTGCCAAAACATTGTTAATATATGGATGTAAAGACAGCATTTCAAGAATTGGCATTGGCTGTTAAGCGATTACTTAATGACAGGATTAACAAGTATGGTATAAATCCAAAGACTGGAACAAACACACTGCAAGGTTCTGAGTTGGAGAAGTCCATAAATGTTAATGTTGTCGAGGATGGCATTGCTCTTCAGATTGCTGATTATTGGGAGTTTGTCAGTAGAGGTTGGAAGCGAACGGGAAGATACCCAGGTACAATGTCAAAGTTCGTTAATAATGTTGATAATTGGGTTAAGAGAAAGGGTATTAAGTTTGGAGATATGTCTCAGGCTTCAATGGTATTTATTATAATAAGGAACATCATTGAGAATGGCATAAAGGCAAGACCATTTATGGTATATGATGATGATGGTGACTTAACAAAGATGATACCTGAGTTAAACGATTATATTGACAAATGGTTTGATACTCTATTTGATGGAATAATGGAAGACATAGATAACTATTTTAATAAATAAAGATATGAATATTACATATAATAATATGCAATTGGCCAGTAACCTTATAACGTTTACTGACATTCCAAACATATTGAAGGTTGAGGATGAAGATGGTGGCACTTATGCAACAATGACATTCCAATTCATTGCTGACTTTTCGACAGCAACAACTGCTGATAATCAGTGGTACATTACATTTCTAGGAGAAACCATTTCAAATGTGCTTAATCCAAATAACGCTTTGAATAAGAACTTCTATGTTAGTAATAGTACAACGTCAACTGCTGCATCTGTTGCAAGAGCGTTAAGGAATTGCCCAACTGTTGCTGCAAACTTCAATATTGAGCATGACACCAATATGGTTATATTGACAGCAAAGGCTGTTGGCACTATATGGTCAACCGCTCAGAACTATCTTGATTATAACATCTCTTCAACATATATGACAGCGATTGGTACTGATGGTTCTGCAATTAGCGATTTGTATGGTTCAAAGATTGATGTTGATGTGTATGCAGATAGTGAATATGTAACAACACTGGAGAAGAACTTCTATGGTGGTGAAGCAGCATTTAATATGTCACCTGTTATTACAACATTCGCAGAATATGGAAAGATTGTTCCATATACCTTCAGGGTTTCAACAATAAAGAATGGTATTTATCAGTTATTGGGTAACATTGATACAAACTATGCTTCAGTTGGATATATGTGTAATCAGGGTAATAAATACCTTTTCAATGATTATTCTAACATTGCTCAGAACTATAGTAGGGGAGCAAACCAAGATGCTGACAATAACACCATATTGTACTTGTATAAGCCTGAGATAGATATATCATTGTATACAGGTAATGAAGGTGGTTTCACATATCAGATTGATTATCTTGATTCAGCATTCAATAGAATAAACAGTTATGTCATATCATCTACCACTCGTTGCAACAGTAATTCATTGATTGATTTGAAATATATATTGAACCACTCAGGATATGCTTATTTCCAACAGGCTTTCTATATTGACCTTACAATTGGTAATACAAAGATTAGATATAAGGTTATAAAGCCAATAAAGGCAACTGAGTACTATCAAAGGGTTTATTGGAGAAATTCATATGGTGGAATCAGTTTCTTCGATTTTACAGGACAGAAGAGTGAAACAAGGGATTTAACTGTAGATACATATGAGAAGAACATCTTTGGCTATTATACAGATTCATTTGCTGACAAGCCATTAAATGAATTGGAAAGGTCATATGATAACAAGGTTAAGTATACAGTTACTCTTAAATCTCATTTATTTGAAAATGATGGAAAGTATATCTTTAATGACTTACTTCAATCTGGTAACATTTGGACTGAAATAAATGGTGAATTCTATACAATTCTTATTGATAGCCTTAGTGTTGATGAAACTGACAATAACAATGTATATGAGGCAACATTGAAGTATCATTATTCACAAGAACCAAGCATAATTTAACAATATTTAAGATATGGTTTACAAAGAGCATTACATTGAGTTATATATAAATGGTCATAAGATGGATTTGGAATCTCAGAAGTCATTAAATCTGAGGTTCCAGAACGTTTTATACGACCCTGAAAAAATCTCTTCAAGTCAGGCTGAATATTCATTTGAATTTGAACTACCTTCAACGCCAAATAACGATAAGATTTTTGACTATGCGAACAATCTTTCAAGGTTGAACAAGTTTCACCAGAGATGGAATGCTGAAGTGTATGCTGATGGTTCTGTTATATTTGAAGGTTCACTTACCTTGAATGGTTTCAAAAAAGGAATGTATCAATGCAACCTTGTAAGTGTTAAGGTATATTCATTGGAAGATATATTTGGAGAATCCCTATTGTCTGATATTCCTTGGTTTATTCCTTTTGATGGAGCAGGAACATCAGGTAATTCAATTGATTATTACAATGCCCAATTATCTCCTGATGCTGTATTCCCTTTGGTAAGTTATGGCGTATTCCAAAAATCACCTCAAACAAGTGATGATATTGGAAACAAATATACAAGCAAGTTTGATATTGACAAGTATAATAGGTGGTACGTTGAGAGTTTCTATCCTTCTCTTAAGATGTTAGAAACAATGAAAAAGGCTTTTGAATACAAGGGCTATAATGTTGCTGGTGATGCTTTCAATGATGTCTTTCTGAAAGATATATATATGAGTTGTAACTTGGCTGATGGACAAGTACCTGTATATAATCTTGGTAATCCAAAATTTGGTCAGGTCAGTTTGTCAGCAACATTGAGTACAAGTGGCAAAAGCAGTTATCAGCAAGAATTGAATTATCCTTATTTCAAGGTATTTGGAAACGTTGAAACTGAAGGTTCATATTTGGAAAGCAAGACAGAGTACAACTATGAGTCAGTGTTTATGTATGACATTCTTGGTGGTGGTACTGTTAGTGTTGAAAACCCATCATATATGTATCAACCAAATGAGAAGGTTATTGTAATACCAGCAGATGGTTTCTATAAGATTGAATTATCTGCAAGCACAACGCTTAATTCAACGGGTAATCTTACGGTGATGCATCATATATATGACCCACTTTATAGAACAATGTCAGAGGAAAGTATAAATCTTCCTGTTGGTTTCACTGAGAATACACCAATAGAGATTGCTCTTATAAGGAACTATGAGGATAACTATGAATTGATAAAGGGAAAGCGAAATAAGAACTATGTAAATGGTAATCCAAATGATGAAACATATACAGTAAATTATAGAACCTATTCAAATGTGAATGATTGGCTAACTTGTTTCCCTCATGAAGATGCTTATAACTCAACATTGCCGACAAAGCAGAATGACCTTACCCTTTACAATACTCAGGGAAGAAGAAGAAACGATGGTTCTGTTAGTGAACATGTTGGAGGAAGAAGGTCTGGGGCTGTAACAAGAGGTGGTTCTGTAGGTGGTCATGAACCTTATACAGGTGGTGGCGGTGGAACTGTTAGTGGTGATGGATTTGATTCAGATAGCGGAAGATATTGGACACCAGCGAAATTGGGCTACATATACAATGATGGCGAGATAATGGCTTATGACCAAGCAGTTTCAAAGGCTTTCATTTGTGGCTTTAGTTCCTTCTATGGTGGTGTTGCATCAGTTATGAAGAATGGTTATTCTTGGTCAAAGTCTGAGGCTGATGTAAATTATGGTTTTTATCCTGAAATAGGTTATCAATCTATGAGAAGGGAAGCGGGAACTGGTAATATTGTATTTGAAGAAACACAATATAACTATAATACCTATATCAATACCCCAATTTCAAGAGTTAATTCTTCAAATACAGGAATGACAGGTTTCATAAGTTGTATGGTGTATTTGAATAAGGATGATGTGTTGGAGTTAATGGCAGTTCATAGAGGTTTTGAAACAACTGGAGGAACAAATGTATTGTATAACACAACAACCAATATCAATCTTAAGATAACAGCAGCATCTCCTAGAAGTTATAATGAATTAAAGAAAGACAGATATACATATTATAGCCCTTCAGAATTCGATTATGACCTTAGATTAAGTAATTTCTTGAATAAGGAGAAGAAAATATCAGAATGGGTTCAAAATGTAATCGATGCTTATAATTTGGAATTGGTTCAAAATGGAAAGAATGTATATATCAACACCAAGAAAGCCTTTGTAAAGAATTTGCCTTATGCTGTTGATATTGATGACAGAACAAATTCAGCAAATGCTGAAGCATCAAGAATCAATTATCCAGCAGAAATGGCAGTTAAATATAAGATTGACACTGATGAATGGGGTTTTGAAAGGTCAGTGGTTGAAGCAGCTGGTGGTAATGAATCCATATTGAATGACCCAAATTGGAAAGCATCAGGAGATTCAGGATATACAATTATAAAATTGAACGATGATTCATATGAAACAAGCAAATCTGAAAAAAGCCTTCAATTCTCATATACTTGGTATGATAATTTCAATTGGTATGAGGTTGATTCAACGTTTGAAGAGGATTCTGGCACAACCGTTACTCTTAGAATACCTGTTATTTCAAAGTACACTTATATGATACCTGATTATGACTATGATGAATCAATGAAACATGATGGTTATGGATTATCTCAAAGATTTTGGTTCAAACCAGCTGAAGCGAATGCATATGTTTGGACAAGAACATATCCACCTGAAAGGGTTCAAATCTATGAGCCAAAGAACTTATGGACAAATTACAGGGATATGTATATGAATCTTTCATATAAGACAACTGAAATCAGTCTGTTAGCAAAATATTTCAACGTAACCCCATATTTGGCTTCAAATTATGTTGAGGTTGAAGTGTATTTAAGTCCTGAAGAGTATAAATCGATTAAGAATGGTGCAATGGTTCATTTCGATTCGGATTTATACATTCCTGTTTCAATTTCAGGGTTTGACCCTACAGGAAATAACCCAACTGAAATAAAAATGATAAAGAAGGTATAAGTAAGTGGGAGAAAGCAATTTCTCCCATTTTTTAATATGTTTATAAAAAAAATATTATAAATTATGGCTAATGATACAAGAACATATAAGATAGTCATTAATGGTTTAACCGAGTCAATTGATGCAGTTAAGAGTTTAAATGAGCAATTAAGCAATCTTGAATCAAGAATTAACGCTTTGAATAGCAAGGCAGTTAATGTTGGTTCAAAATCTTCTGGTGGTTCTTCAAAATCATCTTCATTGGATGAGGAAGAGAAGTTGCAAAAACAGATTGAACAATTGGAAGAAAAGAGAAAAGCCCATTCAAAAGAGATATATCAGAATTATCTTGCTGCAAAGGATGTTTTAAAGGAAACTGAACAAGACCAAAAACAGATTGCAGCCCAAGAGAGATTGGCAGCAAAGTCTTATTCCAACACAATTTCAGGAATGAAGCAAGAATTGGCTGACATCAAGGCTGTTATGCAAACAGTTGATGTTAGTGATTCTGGTCAAATGAAGCAAATGATTGACAGAGCAAAGGAACTTAACGATAAGTTAAAGGAGATTGAGCAATCATATGGTCAGTTTGGAAGAAACGTTGGTAACTATTCATCTGCATTTGATGGAATGCAGAAATTATCCATAAGCATTGGTGGTGTAACAAGAGAATTCAACTCAGCAAGAGAGGCTTCAAGAACATTGAAGAACGAACTTATTGGGTTGGAGGCTGCTGGTAGTGGCAATACAGAAGTTGCAAAGGAGTTAAGGAGCGAGTATTACAAATTGCAGTCAGCAATGGATGATGCAACCAAGTCTTCAAAGGCTATGGATGAGGCAATGGATATGATGCAATCATTCACAGCAATGGCTTCAGTTGGACAGGGCTTAAAGGGCTTCTTTGGACTTGATAATACAGAAATTGAACGTTCAATACAAAGACTTGTTTCCCTTCAAAACGTTCTTAAGGGTATTGAAACACTTAGAAAACAGATGGAAACATCTGAAGGTCTTGGTAAGTTATTTTCTAAGGGTGGAGAAAATATTGATAAGATGGTTGCCGGCCTCACTGGCGCGAAGGTTGCTACTGAAGGTTTAACAATGGGAAGCAGGGCTGCTACAGTGGCTGTTAGAGGGCTTTCAATGGCTTTAAAGGCTGTTGGAATTGGTTTAGCATTAGAAGCCATTAATCTTTTAGTGCAGGGCATTGAATGGGTTTCTGAAAAAATGACCAAGTGGGTAAAAGGCGATGCTGATTTAATAAAAGAAGAGAAATTATTAGATGCACAACTTGATTATGTTAACAAAAAACTTGAAGAAAGAAACGATGAACTTGCTAAATCTTATTATCAAGGTGCAATTACTCAGGAGGAATATTTTAGAAAACAATTAGAAGAAACAACCAATGTAATAAACGAGCAAATTCAAGCATTAAAAGAAAAGGCTGAACTTGAAGGGGATAGGTTTGCTGAAAATCTTAATGATAATTCAAATAACATAGATTTGTCATTTGGCGCAGGTAAAACACAAGCAAAAGATATTGAAGAACTTACAAGGATTTGGAAGTTGTATTCTGATGCTGTGCTTGAAGGCAAAGATGCAATGTCTAAGTTAAGTGATGAGTCTGGAGAATTTGATACTTATCTTAGGTCTTTAATATATACACTTGATGACACAAAAGACGATTTGGTAGAGATTGGTCAGGTTGCAATAGGTAAATTCCTTAAGGCTTATGAGCATGCAATGCAAACTATGAAGACTGATACCAAGGAAGGAGAAAGAGAATTGGCGGAATTGAAGAAGCAGATGGATGATAATGAAATGCTTCGCACAATCTTTATGAACCTTGACCAATATATACCAGTCGAAAAGTTTAGAAAAAGAGTTGAGCAAATCATCAATCTTATAAGGGGCGTTAAAGTTTCAATGGATGATTTTGAAAAGAGAACAACACAGCAAATTATACGTTCTGAACAACTTAAGATTGATGCTATGAAAGATGGTGCTGAAAAGAGACAAGCACAGAGAGACCTTGATAAAAAGAAGGAATTGGCTGATGCAACTCTAACAGCAGAAGATAAACAAAACATCGAAAAGAAGTATCAAAATAGAAAAATTAAGGAAGAAAAAGAGGCTAACAGAAAATCCCTCAACGAAGCAAAGAAGAACAATAGGGAAATTTTGGAGGCTGAAAAAGACCTTGGAAATCTTAGAATTGCCAACATGAAAGAAGGGCTTAACAAAGTCCTTAAGCAATTGGAAGAGGAAAGAAAGCAAAGACTTGCAAAAGTTGTTGCTGATGGCAAATTGGTTGCAGAACGCAGAGCAGAGATTGAGAAATTGTATGACAAAAAGATTCTTGAAGCCAAGAAGGATTGGGCTGAAAAGGTTCAAAATGAATACAAGAACATGTGGGATAAGATTTATGCTTATTCCATTGAAATTCAATCCAAAATGGCTGAGAACATCAAGCAAGAGGCTGAAAACTACAGCTGGGAATTGGATGAATCTATTGGAAAGTTCTTCAACCAAGGAATGTCTTCATACGGTGCTCAGGGCAAGAATCAACTTTCTGTTGGAACAAGAATAGAACTTCAATATGTATCTACTGGCGAAGACAAGTTTACAGAAGATATGAAGAATTTGATAGACTTGCTTAGAGAAGCACAGAATGCTGAAAATATTGCTGGTAGTGTATATGAACAAGTTGAAGCACTTCGTCATAAGTTGACAGAACAAGAGTTAGAGGATTATGAAAGGGTAGTAGACAAAAAGAGATGGGAAGCCGATGAGTTAAATAAAATATATGAAGAGGAAGAAAAGAGGTTAGTTAAAGAATACGGAGATAAAAAAGTTCAACTCTACAAAGAGTTATTGTTACAAGAGGGTTATTCTTCAAAGATTTCAAATATTTTCGTTCAAAGATTTAACGCAATAGAGTATTATTGGGCAAAGAGGCTTTCTTTCGAAACAAAGGCTGCTGAAGATGATTATAACACTCAATTGAAACTCGAAAATGAGCAATATGAGAATGAGAAGAGATTGTTGTTACAGAAATGGAATGAACAGCAAAAGATAAACAGTGACTGGAATGACAAGAGAAAAGAGCAATTAGAAGGTTTAGCAAAACTAGAAAAATGGTCAAAACAAGAACTTGATAGAGAACTTCTTAACACTGAAAAGGAATATAATGAGGCTGCAACAAAGTCATTTGAGTTATACAAGCAAGATGAGGAATTAATAACAGTTAAGCACAATGCCAACCTTGTAAAACTTGAAAAGGAAAAGAATGAAAAGATTAAGCAAGTTAATGGCGAAGCATATAGAGCAAGACTTCAAGAATTAAGAGATTTCCAAACTGCTATTACCAACCTTGAATCAAAACAACCTGTTTATGACAAGTATGGCTGGGGAATTATTAATTTGAAGCAAACAAATATCAATAATAGGAACTTGCTTAATTCTTATGAAACACTTGCTGACGAAATACTTTCATTAAAGAAAAAATTGCAAAGCCAACTTGACGCAAATGAAATAACATTTGATGATTTCCAAAACGCCAACAGAGAGTTAGACGTATTTGCAGAAAACGTTGGCCAAAAAATGGATGAGGTTAAGTATAAACTATCATTTGGAGGTCAGTGGGAACAATTGGCAGAAGGTATAAACTTTTGGATGCAAGCAGTTGGTCAAGCAGTTAACTCAGTTCTTGGTTCATTATCTGAAATAACAAGCAATCAGTATGATAAGGAGATTGAACAACAGGAAGAGTTCATTCAAAAATATGAGGAATTACTTGATAAACAGAGGGAATTAACTCAAAAATATGCAAACGAAGTTGATAGCATTGAAGATGAACTTGCAACCAGTAGAGGCGATAGAAGACAGCATCTTATTGACCAGTTAAACGCTGAGATGGAAGCAAGAAGGGCTTCAGCAGCAGAGGAAAAGAGAATTGAGAAGGAAAAGGAAAAGGCTGAAAAACAAAAGCAGAAATTGGAACATGACCAGGCCGTTGCAAGGAAGAGAATGCAAGAGGCACAGGCATATATCAATATGGCAATGGCAATCTCAATGGCAGCAGTTAACTCTTGGCCAATACCAGCAATTCCAATGATGGCTCTTGCAGCAGCAACTGGAGCAGCGCAGATTGCAGCAATCAAATCTCAGAACATTCCTTCATATGCAGTTGGTGGCCGTCTTGATGGCGGTATTGCTCAGGGCAATAGGCATAGAGATGGTGGAATAAAGGTATTAGGAGGAAGAGCAGAGATTGAAGGTGGTGAGTTTATAACCAACAGAATTTCAACAGAGATGAACGCACCATTGTTGGAATTCATCAACTCAAAGAAGAAAAAGATTGATGTATCAGACCTTATTGAATTCTATTCTTCTGGTTCTGTTAAGAAGAGCATTATGAAGATGTCACCAAAATCAAAATTTGCAGATGGTGGTTATATTCCTCCAACACTTTCAACGTCAATTGAAATTGAAGATAGGTTATTAGATTCATTTGATAAATATTCGAACAGACCTGTTGTTGTAAGCGTTGTTGATATAAACAACAAGCAAGAACAAGTAAGACAAGTTCAAACTCTTGCTGGACTTTAATCGAAAAGGTGGTTAATAGCCACCTTTTTTTATGTATGTTTATGTAAACAAGGAATAAAATGAAAGTAACTTTTAAAGACCTGAATATTAAGGAAAAATTGGCAATAATCAGTGCTTGCGCAGCATTTACACTGGGTTGGCTGTTGACAGGTATTGCAGCATTTGTTCCACTCCTATTGTCAGAACAATCTATACTCTGGATATTGGGTCAGGCTATGACATATTCAGCAGCAGTATTTGGCGTTTCAATGTACTTCAATGCTGAAACTAGAATAATGAAACATAATATTGATAAACACTTGGCTCATACTGAAAGGATGATAATGCAGAGGGAACAGTTAAGAAATAACGGAGATATTGAAGAAATTCCTGAAAATGAAGAAGAATAACACATTAATATATATAGCATTAATACCAACTATATTGTTATTATTGATATATTGTATAAATACAAATTATAATACTATTATAAACTATATATTAGATAAATATTCAAAACCAGACACTTGTATTGTT
>JAGCBE010000039.1 GCA_017652345.1 Methanobrevibacter sp. | reverse complement strand
TATTGATATGTTGATAAACTTATATTACATAGAAGGAATTTCTCGTATTGATACTCCTTATTTTGCTACTAAGACTATTCAGGCTAGTCTTCAAAAGCAAGAGGAATTCTTTGATAATCATTTAGTGCATCAAGTAGAATTGGGATACTATCCTCCACATTATCGCAATACTATTCGTTTTGATAGTGATGATTTAGTTCTTAATGAGACTGTTAATTATATCTCATTAGATTATCGTGATAAACGTTATTATTACTTTATTGATAATATAAATTATATAAGTGAAGATATTCTTGAAATTGAAATTACAATGGATGTTATACAAACTTATATGTTTGATATTTATATTGCTAATGGTATTATTGAACGTAAGTTTATTAATCGTTGGGTACACCCTACAACTACATCTACTGATTGGATTATTAACAGAGATTATGTTCGTGAAAATGTTTCTAACAATGAGTTTGTATTTAATAGTAACGAAGTTCTTAATGGGGATACAAAGAAGTGGTGGGTATTTGCACCATGTACTAAATATATTAACTTAAGTGAAAGAACAATGAAAATTCAGTATGACCATAATCTTCCTGGGTTAGGTTCTAATTCTTATTTTACATCTAGTTATCCTACTTTTGTATTTCCTTGGTATGATTGTAAATATACAGGTGATGTTTATTTTGAAAGTAATAGTGGTGAACTTGGTGGTCATAGTTCGGTAACTAATGTTAATCCTGGTATTTCTGAATCATTAGCAAAGTTTACTTCTATGAATACCATTGTTGATATGTATATTTGTCCATTTGAGTTTAATGATAATTTATATATTGATGGTTATGGATACTTAATTGTTGATAGTAGTAATTATCTAGTTATGCAATATACTATGCAAGTAGGCTCAGGTAGTTATCATAAGTATGCTATTGCACCATGGACATCAGGTACTTCTAGTATTGGTTTTGTAAATACTTTATATATGAATGTTAAAAAATATAGTAAGGGTGTATTACCTCAATCACCAACAAGAGTAACTACTATTAACACTTCATTTAATGTTTATAATATTACTCAAATGCTTGATGAAAATTATATTCAATTTACTTATGGTAGTATTGCATCATATACATCAATACCATTATTTGAGTTACGTACTAATAATGTAGATTTATATGCTGGCTTTAACCCTAGTGATGGAACAAGATTATATTGGATTACTAGAGCATATGATAATACATATGAAGATAAGTACAACACAGTTACTTTAGATAGTAATATATTACATTTTGACCTTAAGAATGACCCTTGGGTTAATTATGTTTCAGCCAATCGTGCTAGATGGGTTGGTGCTTATGCTAAAACAGCAGTTGATATTTTTACTAAAGGTATGAGTAAAGGCTTAACTAATAAGTTTGCTAAACAAGATATGACATCTATTCTTAGTAATCCTAAAAGTTTTGATAAAAGATATAAATTACCTCATTTAAGAAAGAAACCTCAATTACAAATGACAGGTTTACAACGTCAAGTTGAGAGTAATAATATGGATACTGCTATGAGTGCTGTTAGTAGTTTTGGTAATAATGTTGTTGAACAGTATATTCAGGATTACAATGTTAAATGTCAACCACCTACAGCAAAGCAAATTGCTAATGTTAGTGATATTGGCGCTAAGGGTGCATTCCTTATGGTACATAAAGAGTTAGTTAATGATTTTTCACAATGTGCTAATTATTATCATCGTAATGCATTTTTGGTTAATGAGTATATTGATGCTAAAGCAGATATCTTTGGTTATATTCAAAATAGATATTTCTTCAATGTATTAAAAATGCAAGTTCCTAACGTTCATTTGCATAATGTTATTGAGGATGACGATAGTGTTGATGCTATTAAAGACCGTTTACTTGATGGTGTTAGATTATGGAACGTTAATAATACTGGCGTTGTCATTGGTGATTTTTCTAAGGATAACGTTGAGTACGATTATTTATCATAGGAGGTATAGATTATGAGTGATTCGTGGTATTATGATTTTATGAACCTTAATCATGCTGTATCTCGTGCATTGATTGATGGTAAATTACCTTATGAGATTCATTATATTAAAGATATTATGTCGACGAAGGTTGGAATGTTTAAGTATAAGAATATTGAACGTATACCTAATTTGACATCACAAATCTTAGAAATGGCATTGTTATTTAGTAACTTCTTATGTTTCTATCAACATCCTGCTCTTGGTTGGATTCTATGTCGTTATGTTACAGATACTAACTTTAATGAATACCTACGTCCAAAGAAAGTTAACCTTATAGCCCTCAATGGTACACCACTTGCTACTGCGGTTCCATACGAAGACATCGTTCTTGCCCGTGATAATTCAATGGATATTATTCCGTTTATCACTATCAACGAATATATTTGTAAGATTCATAAAGTAGAACAAACGGTATTCAAAACACTTGCCATTGCCTCATTACCAATCGCATTAGTAGCCAACAAAAAGATGGGTAAACAACTTAATGAAATTGCTAAACAACTTGGTAATGCTAATCCTTTAATTGTTGGTGACGACTCACTATTAGACATTGTTAAAGGTTTCAATATCGATGTTCCAGTATCGCCTTTAGACATATATGAGTTAAAACAAAAGTATCGTAATGAGTGCTTATCCTCAATAGGTATCTATAGTGTTGAAGAAAAACGAGAACGTATTGTTACTCAAGAATTGGTTAATCAAAATGATTATACGGACTTCGTTTATCAAGATTGCAAAATGGAAAGGGAAAGATTAGTAAGGGAACTTAATAAACGTGACCCAAGTCTCGAACTTATACTAATTGAAACCTATGAAGTTAATGTTAATGAAGGTATTGAAGAAGATGCTAAAAAGGCTCACGCTGTTGCTAAAGCCGATGGTACATATGAGAAGAATACAAATCCTGAAAAGGAGGTATTAGAATATGGTAGAGGCTAAGTATACTAAACTATTTAAAACATGGTTAGGTGAACCACAAACACAGGGTAGTACTGTTACTAATTATAACTTTCTTATTAGTTCATTTACAAATGGAGTATTTACGCAGACGATGGCTCAAAAGTTAGTATCAATGTTAAAGTCAGTATTTGATTATTATGAGATTGGTGACAAAGATGAGATGTTTAATTTCTTATATGACACCTTTAATGAATATTATAAATACTATTATGATGTTATTACTAATTATGAAAAAGAGTATGACTATGCGTTAAATAATAAACGTAAGGTTAGTAGAGTTGATAATTTAAATATTGGTGGTAGCGTTAATACTAAAGATAGTAGGGCTGGATCTAATACTGAATATCAACTTCCTAATAAAGTAATTGATGAAAGTTATAGAAGTACACCAAGCAATATCGTTGATACTAAAGATAATTCTAATCAAGATAAAGAGTTCAATACTGATACTGTTAGACAAAGTGATACAACGACTGAGTTTAATAATGAGTTTATTGACTTGAAGAATAAGTATATGAATCAAATTAGGAACGTATATAGAGAGTTTGCTATGAAGTTTAAAGAATGTTTCTATCAGGTATATTAAGGAGGTAGACAATATGGTTGTAAGAAAATATTATGTTGTTGAAGTTATTGACTTAAATAGTAGTCAAGTTATTATGACATTAGAATATAATACATTATATGATGTTAAAAAGTTTTTAAGCCATATGGGTTATAATGTCATTGTAAGTGATGGAGCATATGAATTAAGAGTAAGTGAGGCTACAGTACAATATTCACCATCTGAAGGTACTTTCTATTCCTCTCAAACACAAATTACGGAGGACTTCTAATATGGTAAATGTTGGTTTAGCATTGGCGGAAATCGGGGTGGCAACTACTACAAGTACAGTGGTGGCTACCTCGGTAGATGCCTCACCATTATTAACTGCTCTTATATCCTTAGGCGTTACAATAGTTACAGTTGTTGGTAGTGAATTAGTAAAGTTCTTAGTTGCGTTCTTTAAGAAAAAGACTGCTGAATTAGAAGAAAAGAAAAGTGAACATAAACAAGATAAAAAGGAGGAACAACAATGAAAAAGTTATTTCCGTTAAATACATTTCAACAAGATGCTGTCCTTAAAAGATTAGGTGAGTTAAAAGATGCTGTGGAAGATGTAGATAATAAAATGCCTTATGATGAAGAAACTGATACATATAGTATTGAGGATAATTTATCAGTTGAGGGTGATTTAGAAGTTACAGGTGATGTTAGCGTTGGTGAAACTAGTAATGTTAAAGTTTTTGAAAACATTGTTGATAAAGATGGTCATAAAAGATTTATTGAGGGTGAAGTTTCTTTCCCTGCAGTTGAAGGTTTAACAAAATCTTATGGTAAATGGTCTTTAAGTGGAACACATTTTATGTATGTTGTCGCAGGAACAGTAGCCAATGGAACAGTTTTAACTAATAAAGTCTTTTATATTACTGATTTACCACAATGGATAATGGATAAAATCTATCCTGTATTTAATGATGTTATAGAAGTTAAATCAACACCTTTTTATAGCAGTGATTGGAGTTCTCAAAATGCAGGTTTTATTTTAAACAAAGCAGCGACTTTGAATATTACATGTGGAACTTTTACTGCAACTGCAGATAGACAATTTAGATGTCAATTTGATTTACTTATTGATGATGTACAAGTTGTTAATCCATAATTAAGTAAACTCCTTAGGGCATTAGTGGTTCGCCATTAGTGCCTCTTGGAGTGGACTTATAGTCCATTAGTATAGTGCCTATTTTAGCAAGTGTTATCAATAATACGGATATCACACCCGAAAGGTGCCGTTTGGCTACTGATACGCCATAAATTACTGCTTTCTATGGTCTATACGAAATAAAAAGACCTACTTAG
>JAGCBE010000349.1 GCA_017652345.1 Methanobrevibacter sp. | reverse complement strand
AATAAATAAATAAGTAGATAAATAAAAAAAATTCAATAAGTACATAATAAATGAAATATATTCCTATGCTTACGTAAAGATAACAAACAATTAACGTAAGCATAGGAAAAATAAAATTGGATGTAATACATCCAAAAGTCGCAATCGCGCGAAAAGTATTTTACAAACTCTTAACACACAAAACTATTGACTTTTCCCGCGATATAGTATATAATTAAACCATCAAATGAAGGAGGAACAAACCATGACTTACACTGTTATCGTTCTCTATCAGATGAAGGATGTTTTTCAGAATTGGACCGAAATTGCTTCGTATAAACTTGACACAAAAAGTTTTGAAGACGCTTCTCGCGCTTGCCTTGACTGGATGACGCCAGATAATGGTGTTCGCATTGTTTCTCTTGGATTTTTTGAATGGAATAGTGAAACACAAACTCTCCGTACTATTTACAAGTA
Source organism: Methanobrevibacter sp. (assembly GCA_017652345.1). The sequence goes on along the minus strand of JAGCBE010000349.1, from coordinate 15,552 downwards.
CGACGCATACAAGTAATATAAACTTAACAAAAAATGAAATTGCAGAAATGCAATTTCATTTTATTTTTTGTAATTTCATTTTAATTTGAACTTTACGAAAACTTTTCTTAAAACTAGCCCTATTTCCCAAAACTAAAGTTGGATGTAATACATCCAAATTTTACTATTGACTTTAATTTCATTTTCTGTTACAATACAATCAGTCCAAGGGAAGAAAGGAGAATGAAAAATGAAATTCTACCTCATTACTTGTCATCGCGGACATTGCGGAACAGGACACAGCATTGACATTACATTTGCTTTTCGCGCGCGAAATCTTCTTGACGCTTGCGACAGCGCGCGGAGCATGCCGGGCGTAAAGCATACACGACTTGTTATCTCAGGACGCGAAATTACAGAATTTGAATACATAGAATATACAAAAGTCAGCGCATATCATAGATAAGAGGGGACTAACCCCTCTTATGAGTTTTGGATGTAATACATCTAAAATAAAGACTTGACAACTAACATTTTTTCTATTATAATAAATATAGAAAGTTGAAGAAAAGAGGCACGAAAATGAACCATCCAACAGATTTAACAAAAAGATGCATTGATTGCATGATTAAAAATTTTAAAAATAAATGGATTCCGCTCCCATTATATGAAAAATGTTTGCGCAAATTTCATTGCTCTACGATAGCTTTTGAGGATAATGTAAATGTTGCGTTTAAACAAGGATATATAAAAATTATTGAAGAAAAACCAATGGGACGTAATATTAAATGGGTATGGGATATAAAATAATATCCCGTACAAGATTTTAGATGTGATACATCCAAAATCCACTATTGACGATATTCTAAAAACATGCTATACTATAATCGTTCCAAGGGAATAAATAAAGGGAGGCAATACCATGAAAACTTACATGAGCGTTTCCGTTACTTTTAACGACAATGACTTTCTCAACGGTTGGCTTTACATCGCTAACAATGAAGATATTCTTTGTTCTATCCCGATTAATGACAAGAAAACGGCAATGACGTACCTCCATCAGACGGAAAAGCGTTTGCATCGTGCGGCGTACTTGCGCATCAATCAGTATGATGCCACAATCTGTACCAAGGAAATTTATGGATACATTGACTAAAGGGCTTTATAGCCCTTTAAACTTTTTTGGATGTATCACATCCAAAATAAATGCTTGACATTAGACCGCGCGAGTAGTATAATACAATCAGAAACAAGAGAGGAGCAAATACAATGTATAGCGAATTTACGTATCAAGTTTGCACCCTATTCCGCGAGTATGATGGTAGTTTCACCCTTAAGAACGAAACGACAACCGAGCGCAATCAGGCACTAGGCGCGGCGAGTATTTACATGATGGAACCGAGTTGCGCAAGTTGTTTCGTCTATATGTGGTATCCGGGCGCGGACGAACCCCGTTCCATTCTCAGATATAACGACAGATGAGCGCTTCGGCGCTCTTTATTATTTTGGATGTAATACATCCAATTTCTCTTCGCCATCATTCAATGGCGAAGTAGACCGGTCTATCATATCGCACCCAGCGCATAAAGGTGCGCCTACGCATATTCGCGCAAAGGATATGTGCGGCGGGCGCAGAGCCAGCCTGCACGCCACTGATGAGGCGGCCAAACTGGTCGTACCCAAAGACGGCGCGACCGGACACGAAGGCGCGACGGGCGACGGACATAGAAACATAATTCATCATGATGGGTGCCTCCCTCTCTTTGATGGTATAAGTATAACACAAGGCCAAATAAAAGTCAATAGATGTTTTTGGATGTAATACATCCAAAATTGACGCTTGACTTCTTACCCCGTTTATAGTACAATGGGACAGAATAAAGGGGGAGTTAGGGATGTTAAGGAATGGTTAAGGGAATGTTAAGATTATGTTATGATTATATTATGAATATGTTAATTCAAGGCATGGCATCGCCATGCCTTTCTTTACATAGAATTAACCCCTTCTTAATATATTTATGGCGGGCGCAAGCTGCAAGCTGGGTAACACAATCTTAACAAGCTGAGTACTTGACAAAAGCCGAAAGCTGATGTATAATATAATTGTTCAAAAGGAAAGGAGATAATATGATGCGTAATTATTATGCTCATAATAAGAATAAGTCTTTCATCTCTACATGGGCAAGTAGAATCAATCAAAGCATGAGCAAACTAAAAAGTGAAGAATATTATAATCTTTTGTGGTATACTAGAACTGGCGAATATCCTAGATATGGACATATATGCGTGATTTATAGATTTTATAAAAATCTAAAATATAGAAGAAAGTTTATTAAAACATATATTAAAAATAGGGGAGTGTAGCTCAGTTGGTAGAGCACTAGACTTTTAATCTAGGTGTCGCGGGTTCAAATCCCGCCACTCTCACCAATTTAATTTAAGGAGGAAACTAATATGTACATTATTACTTACATTCTTAACAATCGTATTGATACTTTCAAGTGTGAAGATTATAGAAAGAAATGTAATGAACTTATTGCATACGGCGCGAAGATTATAAATGTAAAGGATATTACTGGAAGAGTTCTCCCAGTATAAAATAAGTTGGATGTAATACATCTAACTTCCACCACCGCACTTAACACAGACTTAATACGCTAAAGTATTGACTTCGCGCAGAAATCATGCTATACTATAACTGTTTCAAGGGGACGACGAACAGACGCAGAGCGAGCATTGCGTTTCGCTTGTGTGAGTGCAATTCTCACCATCCCCACCACTTATTTAACAAACTCTTAACTTGACATTCTAGCACAAATGGGCTATAATGAAGATGCTCCAAGGGGAACCGCCGCGTAAGTAGGAACGCGCAGTAAAAATGACAAACACGCAATAGCGCCCCAAGGAACTCTTAACAAACTCTTAACTTGACAAAAAGCAGAAATCATGATATAATAAAGATGTTGAAGGGGCGAGGGTGGAAACCACCGCGAAGCGCCGCTACGCAAAAGCCACAATTCCCAAACCCCTTTAACAAAGAATTAACTTGACATTAAGCGCAAAATGCGCTATAATGAATACATCAAAGGGAAGGACAACCCACCAAACCAGAAAGGAATTAACCACTATGAAGAAGACCACCATGCAGACCATCGCCAACTACATTGCCAACGTTCCCGAGCTTTCTACTGAGTACAACGAGCTTTGTGCGGAACTGAACAAGGGCGCGGAAAAGGCCGCGGCCAATCGCGAACTGTATGCTTCCGCGCATGATGCGGTTCTCGCCGCAATCACGACCGAGCCGCGCACCGTCAATGAGATTTGGGACGCTTGCGCGGGTAACATGCCCGAGGGCTTCACGAAGAACAAGGTTCAGTATGCTCTCCTGCACTACTGGAACGACGAAGTCGCGAAGGATACGGACGGCAAGGTTAATACCTACCGCCGCGCTTAACAGAAGAAAAGAACCGACGCAAGTCGGTTCTTTTCTTTACCAGAAATTGGATGTAATACATCTAATTTTAAGTATTGACTTCTCATTTATTTATGATATAATAAAATCATCAAAATGATTGAAAGGAGAACAACCAATGGATGTTTTTCAGGCACAAATTAAGTATGATGGTGAATGGTACGCAGCGATTATTATTCCTGACAAAAATCTTGTAATATGCGCCGATGACGGAGTAACTCTTGACTTTAAGGAATGCGAAGGAATTATTTCTTATAAGACATGGATTGATTTGACAGAAGCAATTCTCGGCGATGACATTATTAAACCAGAAGAATAGAAAATAAATTGGCGGTTTAACCGCCAATTTCATTTTAGATGTAATACATCCAATTCTATTCTCCCGCGACTTAACATAAACTTAACTTGACCCCATTCTAATTTTATGCTATAATAATTCCAGAAAGTGAGGGACGGAACGATGAGCAAGAAAAAGGAAACTAACCCCACATATGAAGTTGTGCGCAAAATTCGTGGCGATTGGGGCGCGATTAGTCCCGTAACACGTGTTATTCCTAATAAGAAAAAGAACAGAAAAGAAAAGCATAAGGGGAGAATATATAACTATGAGTAAATATGAAGTAAGAGATTATATTGATTTATGGACTTATAAATTTAATACAGAAGATGAAGCACGCGAAGCAATTCACGTCCATGCTAATTCATTAGGATACACTTTTCATATGGAAACATATTTTCGTGGCAATTCATTTCTTTGCTTTTATGATGAATTAGGGCAAACTATGACATATATAATTAGTAAATGTTAACATAAACTTAACTTGACAAAACTCCAATTTTATGTTATAATATTCGTAGAAAGTGAAAGGAGACTGTTTTATGAACATTGCAGAGTTGGAGCGCTTAATTGATTTGGTAGACACTAATACTCTTAAAGAATTTTCTAAGATGCTTACAACTGCGATTGAGCAACGAGACAGCGAACAAAGGCGCGTAAAGAAACAAGAACTTACTTCTAAACTGTTAAACATCATTAAAGAAATTCAAAAAGAAGACTTCAATATTGTTTGCGATATATGTACTGGCATGGATGACGCAGACATTAGTTTCATAGTTGAAAGTGATTCCATTGTTGAAATTGAATTGCGATAGGGGAGTAATCCCCTTCGCTCTTTTAGATGTAATACATCTAAATCGCATCTTCTTAACAAACTCTTAACTTGACTTCTCATGCCATTTCAATTATAATAATTTCAGAAAGTGAAAGGAGCATAAAACAATGAGTAAGGCGTCTCTTGATAATGCGATTCGTAATGAGGTTATGGAAGTTGTTAGGGAAGCACTGACCAAGCATTTTGAAACTGATGTTCTGCCAGTTAGCGCGTCTGAATTTACAATCGCAGTTGTGGATGCAGAACGTAACGAAAAGTTCGCCAATCTTAAAATCACTATTCCCCGTGGCAAGCGCGTTAATGGTGGTTACAAGCCTTATGATGGGTACAAGGAAGCCAGAGATTATAAGGAAGATAAAGAACTGAGAGAAGAGCAGCGCAAAGCAAGCGAAGAAGCAAAAGCGCAGGCAGCGCGCGAACGTGAGCGCAAGCGTGAAGCGCGTAAGGTTGTAAAAGAACTTAACAAGAAGGGTCTTGAAAAGATGATTCACGAAGAAGATGACAATAACCAGTATTTGGAGCGAGAAGTCTCTATCTAGGGCTTCTCGCCCTTTTCATTTTTGGATGTAATACATCCAACTTCCGCCAAACGCGGTTTAATAGAATCTTAACATTACCCCTATTGACTCATATCCGTCTATATGATACAATATACCCATGAAGTGAAGGACACACTAAAAAACCAGAAAGGAATACTAGCATTGAGCAAGAAGCGTCTTTACATGGTACTTGATACGGAAACCGCAACCCTTCCTTTTGCCAATGAGATTGCAGGAGGAGACAAGGAGAAGAAGAAGCGCATTGCAATCGCGCGCCCGCTTATTTATCATCTTGCCTATACTATCGCAAATAGGTTGGGAGAAATTTATAAGACAGTCAATCTTGTAATTAGTGAAATTTTTTGTGTTCCCGCAATTTTTGATACTGCTTACTACGCAGAAAAACGCCCTTTGTATATTGAAATGCTTAATAATGGCGAAGCACAACTTGTCTCATGGCTTGATGCTATGCGCATCTTTGAAGAAGATTTGAAACTTGTAGATGCGGTTGGAGCTTTTAATGCAATGTTTGACTTTAAAAAAGCAATCCCTTTTACAGAATTATACATTAAGAAGCTTTATAGCAATGATTACTATAATTGGGAAGAAGTCCAGAAGAAGATTTGTTATTCTATTGCCAACACTAATTACAAGAAAGACAACGATAAAGTATTTGAACCCGATATTTTTAACTTTCGCGGCAATAAGTATCCCCTGTTTGACTTGTGGGGCCTTGCGGCAGAGCATCTTTTGAACAATAGTTCTTATAAGAAAGAATGCTTAAATCATGGGCTTTTGACTAATTCGGGCGTATATTTTAAGACTAGCGCAGAAAGTACTTACCAGTATCTTTGTAAGAAGTATGATTTCGTAGAAGCACACACCGCGCTTGATGATGCGATTATTGAAACTTTTATTCTTGCTAAGATTGCAAAGAAACATGCAATTTCTATTGGAATTGATTATTTCCCCTTCCGCAAACTCGGAACAACTGATGAGTTTTGCATGCGGCGAAAAGTTCCTAACATTGAAGAATGTACTATTGTAATCAATGCAATTAACTCTTATATTGATACACAAGAAGAATGCAATAACTATGTAATGGGACTTATCAATAAGATAGCAAAACTTGAATACTATATGGGGCAGTAATGCCCCAGGGGCTTTTAGATGTAATACATCCAAAATAAGCATTTGACTTTTCTACAATCTTATGTTATACTATATCCAGAAAGTGAAAGGAGATTAAATTAAATGAAGTTTATTGCAGATGATGGAACGATTTTTGACACTATGGAAGAATGTCAAGAGTATGAACATTATACTGATAAGAAAACAGTTGAAAATTTGCTTAAGCAATACGTAACAATGTATGATGCTAATGGCAGAGAAATTATTATTAAAGACTCTTTTTCTGGAAGATATTTGGATAAATTTGATGAATTACTTTTGAAAGACGCCATGTATATTAAAATTAACAATCACCCTGATATTGATAATCAAATTGAAGTTATTGTAAATTTCTTTAATGAACAATATGGAACAGAGTTCCCTAATTCTGTTGGCATCTTCCGTTATGATGAGAGTGACTATGAATGGAAACGATTCTCTGATGAAAGTGATAGACTTATACGTAATTGGAAAAAACTTTTTAATACTATTACAATATCTCATAACACACTGTAAAGCGACTTCGGTCGCTTTATATCTTTTAGATGTATTACATCCAAAATCCATTTCCGCATTTAACAAACTCTTAACTTGCTTTTCTTTTGTTTCTATGCTATAATGATACCAGAAAACAGGAAAGGAACGAACAAACAATGAAGACGATTTGGTTTGATATGGATGGCACTATCGCGAATCTTTACGCCGTGGAGAATTGGCTTTCTATGCTTCGCGCAGAAGACCCTACTCCTTATGCGATTGCACATGTTATGCACAATATGAGCCTTCTCGCGCGTTATCTCAATAAGGTTCAGAAACGCGGTTATCGTATTGGAATCATTTCTTGGCTCTCTAAATGTTCTACGCCAAACTATGATGAAGCAGTAACTTTTGCCAAGATTACATGGATTAAAAAGCATCTGTCAAGCGTAAAGTTTGATGAAATCAATATTGTAGCATATGGCACACCTAAAGAACAGTTTATGGAAACTGAAAACGACATTTTGTTTGATGATGAAGAAAAAAATAGAATCAACTGGGGCGGCACAGCGTATGAACCTTGCGATATTATGCAGGTTTTGAAAGAACTTGTACAGGGCGAGTAATCGCCCCTTAAGTATTTGGATGTAATACATCCAATCTCATTCTAACTTAACATAATCTTTACTTGACTTTTGAAACACCCCGTATTATAATACAATCAGAAAGTGAAGGAAAACACTACAAACCAGAAAGGAACAAAAAATGTATTTGATTATGAAGTGCTCCCCACTTATGGATGCTTATGAATGTGATGCCGACCGCGAACCGATGACTCTTACAGATGATTGGAAGAAATGGTATGAGAGTAATCTTATTGATTATGACTTTGAGGTTTATGAGTACGATGAAGAGAGTAAGGAATTTAATCTGATTAAAGAATATGATGCCCCTATGAGAGAAGGAATGGCACTTTATTATTGGGAAAAAGACGAAGACACAGAGACTTGCCCTCCCAATATTATTAAAGAGTTTAATAATCGCACACGTGATGATGAAGTCCCGCAAATTGTGTATGATACAATTAAAAGAGATGGCGCTTGGGATTATGATGGCAATGAAGGGCCGAATGATTGGCTTGCTACAAGTGGCCATATTAACTGGTATGATAAGAATCGTAGATATTATGTTTATGGCGAATATACAGACAATCACTACTCTTTGGGGTATTAACCCCAAAGGGCTTTTTAGATGTAATACATCCAAAATCCCGCGGCGACTTAACACAAACTTAACTTGCATTTTTATTTCCTACGTGTTACAATATCGCCAGAAGTGAAGGAAAACACTTAAAACCAGAAAGGGAAACTTATGTATATCATGGTATTTGATACCGAAACTACTTCTCTTGACAAGCCGTTTTGCTATGATATTGGATATATCATTATGAATTGCGATAACGGCGAGACTGTAGTACAGAAGCATTTTGTAATTGAGCAGGTTTGGCATAATCTCCCGCTTTTTGAGAGTGCTTACTATAAAGAAAAGCGCGTGGATTATGTTTCTCTTATGCGTCAGCGCAAAGCCGTAATGAATAAGTACGGGTATGTTATGCGCGAGATGGCGCGAGATATTCAGAAGTATAATGTTGAGCACGCTTATGCGTATAATAGTTCTTTTGATGATAAGGTTTTCACGTTTAATTGTGATTGGTATAAGTGCAATAATCCTTTGGATAATGTCGCAATTCATGATATTTGGGGATATGCCACAAAGTGTATTACCACCAGTGATATCAATTATAAGGTATTTTGCGAACAGCACGAACGTTTTACTGATACAGGAAATTATAAGAGTAGCGCAGAAGTGGTATATCAGTACATTACAGGCAATCCTGATTTTATAGAGGACCATATGGGATTGTATGATTCCATAATTGAGGGACAGATTCTGTACTATTGCATTGTAGAACGTGGCGCGAAATGGCATTTTGACTATCCTACAACGCGCATCCTTCCGCGCGAAACTCCCCATCCTTTCACTATTAAAGTAAATAATAAGCCTATCTATGAAGGGAATTATATTAAAAAGTACAACAGAAACGATGTTTGGAACTTTACAACAATTTAACAAAAGGGCGAAAGCCCTTTTGCCCATTTTAGATGTATTACATCCAAATTTTAGATTTGACTTTTTCAAAAATTTATGGTATAATATAATCAGAAAGTAAAAGGAGAGGTTAGTATGAGATTTGTTAAAATTGGCGGCAAACAATACATTGTTGTAACAAAAGAGGACAACGAACAGAATGTGCGTGAAATCTTAGAAGACGCTATTACCCATAAGAGCGTAACAAAATCTTAACTTGACTTTCTCCTCATCCTATGTTATAATAAATCCAGAAAGTGAAGGAAAACACTTACAAAACCAGAAAGGATATTCTACTATGGCGAAGATTTCTAACGCTATCGTTAATGCCGACCTTCGTAACCGTGTGTTTGATGAGATTTTTGACCTTGACACTACTGCAGGAAAGATTGACGCTTTTACCACTGAAAATGGTACCGAATACCGCAGAATCAATGACCGCCAGTGGGGCGTACTGCTTACTGATATGAATGGTCATGAACGCTATGTGCGCATTGGCGTGATTGTCGCCGAAGAACGCGAAGATATGACCGCGCGTGAACTTATGAAGGCAGAACAGACTGCTTACAAGAACGCGCAGGAACAGAAGGCCGAAAAGGCGCGTGCTCGTGCCGAAAAGGCAGAGAAGGACAAAGCCAAGCGCGAAAAGGAAGGGGAGTAATTCCCCTTCTATTCATATTTAGATGTAATACATCCAAATTTCTACTGCCTAAATCCCTTGACAATTTATGATTCAAATATTATAATAAGCATAGCAAATGAAAGGAGAACAAACGTAATGAATCCAGAAGTTATTAAGGCTATGCAGGGCAAAAAAGAACACAAGGCACGCAAGTGGTGGCGCAAGAATGGTTACAAGATTTGGCGCGTAGTGCTGTTCCCCCTGTGGATTGGTGGGCTTCTGAAAGACAAGATTGAAAAGCATCTGAACAGCAAGGAAGAATGGAACGAAGAACGTGCTAACGAAATTCTTAATTATTATATTCCGCGTGTTTGTAAATGGAACAAAGAAGAAAATTATTTTTATTTCTTTGATAATGGAATGGGATGGAACTTAAAATTTGCAAAGAAATATTTGAAAACAAAAGATTATAGATTTTGGGAAGTTAATACAGGATTTTTTGGTGGAAAGATAAGGGACTTTTTAATGAAAAAGTTTGAACTAGAAGGTTTTAGTAAAGAATTGGGAAATTGTTCTGAGGGATGGACAGAAATTTCATTCTATCTAAAAAATAAAGAACCCGCATAATCGCGGGTTATACTATTTAGATGTAATACATCCAAATTCCTTGCTTGACTTCCTATATTTTATCCGCTATAATATAATCAAAAAAAGGGAAAGGAAATGATAAATATGAAGATACAGAAAGACGACCTTTATTCCCGTAATTCTTTGGCGGTTGCTTTGCTTAATCAATTAGAAGAAGAAGAAAGAAGAATAAGGTCACAGGCAGATAGAATTTGGGGCCTTGATATTGCTTTAACCGCCTATATTCAGGAAGGAAAAATTACAGATACAGACGAAATTAGTTGTGCTATTAGTTGGCTTAATCATAGCAATCTTTCGCCCATAGAAATTGTTGAAAAAGTATTAAATAAAGAAAAGGAGTAAAGAAAATGAGAAATCGCGGCCGCAACACTTTATCATATAAAATAAAAATGAAATGGTATAACTTTTCTCCTATTGAAACAGTACATAACATTTCTCAAATTATAACCGGACTCATTATTGCAAGTGTTCTTTTTACTTTTGTATTTATTTTACTTCCCAACATTCTATTTTAAGAAAGGAAAATGTATTATGACTGGTCAAGAACTTGTAGAGAAATGGATTAACAATAAGAAAAGCATAATTTCTATAAATGAAATTGAAAATTATGGACTAGAGGGCGAAATTGCCTTACTTATTCTTAAATATAAGTATGAAGGAAAATATGTAAAGCCATACGATAATCATTCTTGCGGTTTTTATAGTTTTAAAAATCCTTTAGGGCATTATGAAAATAAATACAATCTTTACTATATGTATAAAACAGACCCTTCACATAAAATTGAAATATTAGGAAGTTATACAAAAGAAAGTGAAGCGATAGAAGAAATTATTAGATTAGAGTTTGACAATATATATTATAATCATAAAGAACAGATACCAGAATATATAAATATGATTCATAAAGAAATGAAACACAATATGTATTATAATAAAAGATATTGGTTTATTTGGCAAGAGGAAGAATGGGTTGTCTAACGGCAACCCAACCATTTTAGATGTAATACATCCAAAATCACCCCTTGCGCTTTCCTTTCCTTCGTGCTATAATATGTCCAGAATCAAGAAGGGAGCATAAACAAATGAAGACTTATCTTGACAACGCCCGCGATTTTCTCAACACTTATAAAGATATGCTTGATGGACTTTGGGGCAGTGGTTATAGGTCTTATGAAGCCTTTTGTTGGCGTAATGATATTGAATATGCACATGGAAGCGTCCGTTTTGTTTTCATTGGGAACGATTTTGTTATTAAGTTTAATTATGCCAACAAAGCAACAATTAAATGGGCAGGCGGTTGCGCAGACGAGTACAAATGTTATAAGAAGTTCCAAGAAGACGGTATGGATTATCTTCTTTGCCCTGTTACTAAAATGAAGGGCGGCCATCACTTTTACTATGTTATGCCACGGGTTAGTGTGGCTTGTGATGAAAACTTAGATGAAGATGATTTTACGTGGTCTATTAGTGAAGAAGAAAAAGAATACATTGACCGCTATATCTCAGATATTCATGATGAAAATTTTGGTGTTCTCAACGGCGATTTTGTGCTAATTGATTACGCGTGGAATATCTTCAAGTCAAGATGACTTGAAGATACCATTTTGGATGTAATACATCCAAATTCTAGCAATAAAAAGGAGGCTTACGCCTCCTTCTCCTTCGCGCGCCTCTCAGCATCGCGCGCAATCTTCTTCTCCTTTTCCTTAGCCTTAGTGGCCTTCTCCTCAGCCTTCATAGCCTTTTCAGTCTGCCAATCCTTAGCAGCCTTTTCAGGGTCAAACGCGTCAGAGACTTTGGTCGGCTTCCACGACTTGGACTTGACGCTAATCTCAGTCCAAATCTCCTGTCCATCCACCATCTGAAGAACGGCGAACGAACCATCGCCAAACTGGATAGCGTCCAGAGTTTCCAGCCTGCTCATCAGCAGTTCAATGGTCTTGTCACGGGCAGCAGAGCGCATCTCGTTCATAGTCATAACAGTAGCCTTTCTGGTTTGTGGAGTTTCCTTCTCCTATCTTTCGTCCCTTCGGACAAGTATATAATACCAGAAGTTGAGCCATAAGTCAATAGTTTAGAAGGTAAAGTTTATGTTAAGCGCCAGTAGGTTTTGGATGTATTACATCCAATTAGGGGAAAGGCGCAACGCGCCTTAACGAACAGGGATTGCTTCAATAAAGTAGACAATGTTTCCAGTCTTATTAACATACCTATACTTATTCCAATTCTTTACATCAAACAATTTTGAACTATCATATTCCCAATAAGCATTATACCATGCTTTAGCTTTATCATACCCACGCGCAGGACAATCTTTCATCAACGCAATGACATAATCCATAGCTTTTTGTCTACTAGAAAAATAATCAATAATCTCTACTCTAGAATCATGTGTACGTTGCACAACCGCATAAACCTTCATACCTTTACTCCCCTTTCTTTTGACAACTATATAATATCAGAAAGCAAATAGAAAGTCAATACCCAATTTTAGATGTAATACATCCAAATTCCACGTATAAAGAAGGGCGCGTTTCCGCGCCCTTGCTTTTACGCCCGGGAATAAAGGGTCTTGCCCTTTTCGTCCTTCGTGCGCTTGATTTCATCCTGCCAATAATGCGTCAGCGCATACTGCAGGCGGCCCTTCGTGAAACTGATAGGCAGCCCCACGCAATGCTCCATAACTTCATCAAGATAACGCGGCTCATCCAGCGCCGCCAGCACAATAGGACGCGCGTCCTCATAAGACGCCATCTTTTCGCGCTTGGCAATTTCGTCCTTCTCAAGTTCCGCACCAATCTCAGCACGAATCTCGTCAATGTTGGTCACGTTCTCGCCGTTCAGGTACGCATACAGGGAAACGAGGGAAGACTTCTTCATAGGATTTTCCTTTCTGGTTTATGAGGTTTTCCTTCCTCTGTTGTGTATTCATTATAGCACTTTCGCGCTGTAATGTCAAGTTAAGAATTGGTTAAGAGTTTTGTTGATTTGTTGGATTCGCAGCCCAAGCGATACTCTTTTCTCGCCCTCTTAACACCCTTATTATAGCACAGTTGATTGGGCTTGTCAAGTTAAGAGTTTGTTATGTTCCTTGGGGAGATTCGGGAACGTGTACTTTGTTCACCTTAATTCCTCGTTAGAGGTTTTCTCCCCTCGGAACAATTATAGTATAGCAAAAATCGCGCGGAAAGTCAAGTAGAATTTTAAGGGAAATTTTGGATGTATTACATCCAAATTCTACTCCTTGTGTTAATTTTTTATTATTTTTATGTTAAGAGTAGGTTAAAAATAGATTATATTTATGTTAAGTTTATGTTAAATTTAAGTTAATTATATATTAAATTTATATTAACCAACGCCTTAAAAATCAAGCATAATGTTAAAATTGTTAAACCTATATTAAATCTTAACACGCGCGGGCAAGCTGGAAAGCTGGACGCGAGCTGGAAGCTGGAACGTCGGGGCGAGCTGGAAAAGTTTAACAAAAATTTAACCAAGCTGGAAACTTGACAAAATATATTTTTTATGATATGATATAATGGGAATGGATTATTATATATATAAAATTAAACTTATGTTAAATATAAATTATTTTTATTTTATATTTTAAATAATTTTATGTTAAATTTTAAAATAATTTTAAAAATAAATTAAAATAAATATAAAATAAAAATAATTAAAATTTAACAAAAAAATAAATGGAAGATTATTCATCTTCCATTTTATTCTCATTATTATTTAAATCTATTCGCGCATCCACAAGCTGCAAAAAATTATTATCTTCAAGAGTTACATCGTGCCATTCGCCAGAAATGAAATAACAAGTTTGTAATTTTCCATCAAGCCTTTTGCGTCTTTGTTCAACAGTATATCCAATAGTAGGCAAATAATCTTTCAACTTATTCCATGTCATATTAAAGCTATGATGATTATTAGTCTTATCTAATTCTGGAACAGACATATATTCAGCTAAGTCACGGCATTGCGCTACCGAAATCCACTGATTTAAATATTCTTTCGGAATCTCCGGCGCGAATACTTTTAGATGACGCTGATATGCAAATGTTTGACGAGCTGCTTGTATTCTATCTGTTTGATTTATAGAATCAATAATTACATGGTCAAAACGAGTATCAACAATGTTAATACCTCGCGCGAGAGCCTTATTTATAATTACAAAATCATATTCGGGCGGAATCATACCAGTTTTAACAATAGTATCATATACGCGCATTTGCTCAGGCGTCATCGGTTTAGATAAATTATTAGGAGAATGTAACTCAATAGCATTAAATCCACGCTCTTGTGCAGCTTTTAATAAGCGTTGATTTGGCTCAATAAAAGGAGAAAAACACCAATATCCTCTGCCAGTCTCAGGTGTTAAATGCTGTACGTGCTCCATAATATTACAAAAATATATATCTTGAGCTACACGATAGCCCATTTCTAATTTTCCTTGGTAACTCGCGCTAACTAAAGATTTATAATAGGCATACGCACGTTCGGGAGAAGCTGATAATCCTATGCACATAATGCGTCCTACCTCAATAAATTTTTCCCAAGCGCCAAGTAGTACTAATGGCATATATTCTTTTTTAGTTGAATACTGCTGTATCGCCGCAAGCACTTCTGCATTAGATGCATCTTTTCGCGCGAAGTCTGTTTTACGTGCTTTAACAAATGCTTGCGTCGCGAAATCAAATATACTATCACACTCATCCCAACATATAACATCTATTTCATCTAAAAAGTCCATTTTATCTTTTAGAATCTTAGTGCCCAAATATTGATAACACATAACTCCGATTTTTTTATTATTTTCAATTGTCCAAGTGCCAGAATGCCTTTCCCAAAGTTCATCAGCTTCTATACAATTATCGGGATATTCTTGTATAAGCTGGTCTTTTAACGCAGTTGTATCTACTAAAAATAAGATACGATTTAAATTGCCATCACGCGTAAATTGTGCTAAATTGTTAATCGCCCAATAGGTTTTACCTGTTCTTACTCCGCAATCTAAAATGTTATAATCACCACGGCGGAAAAATAATTTATTTTGTTCTTGCAAATCTGTAACTGTACATCCAACCTTAGATAAATTTTTCATAATAATTCTCCTTATATTTTTCTATTATAATTATATCACATGAAACGATTTTTGTCAAATATTACAAACAAAAATCGTATCATTTTTTCCCTTCAATATATATGTGTTTTTGTTACATTTGCAATTTCATTTTTTTCTCCGGGTGAATAATTTTTTTTAATGAAATTTTGTATCAAAAATCTGCTAACCCCCTCAGCCCTATATAGTTAGCAGATTTT
>JAGCBE010000348.1 GCA_017652345.1 Methanobrevibacter sp. | reverse complement strand
TTTTTCTCCAAGAGCATTTTTAACTACCTCATCTTCTTCTAAAGCATGGTATGCTTCCCATAAACTTGTTGGCAAGTTGTCAATGCCTCTTTGGAGGATTTCATCTTCAGTTAATGCAAACAAGTTTTCTTCTGTTGGTTCACCTGGGTCAATCTTATTGTCCAAACCATCTAAACCTGCTTCAAGCAATACTGCAAATGCTAAGTATGGGTTACATGATGGGTCAGGTGACCTGCACTCGATTCTGGTACCTAATCCACGGGATGCAGGAATTCTGAGTAAAGTTGATCTGTTTTTAAATCCGTAAGCTATGTAACAAGGTGCTTCATAACCTGGAACTAAACGTTTGTAAGAGTTGACTGTTGGGGATAGGATTGCGGATAAAGCTTGTGCATGTTTCAATAATCCTCCAATGAAGTATAATGCTTCCTGTGAAATTTGGTTTTCAGTGTTTGGATCATAGAAAATGTTTTTGCCGTCCTTGAATAGACTTTGGTTACAATGCATTCCACTACCATTGATTCCCAAGAATGGTTTTGGCATGAATGTTGCTTTAAATCCTAAGTTGTGAACTACTGCTTTTACAGCTTCCTTAAATGTAATAACTGCATCAGCTGTTTTTAAAGCATCTGCATATTTAAAGTCCACTTCATGCTGTCCTGCTGCCACTTCGTGGTGGCTTACTTCAACATCAAAACCTAATTGTTCTAAACCGAAAACAATTTCTCTTCTAATGTCAGTACCTTGGTCCAATGGTTCTACATCAAAATATTCAGCTTCATCAGCAGGGATGTAATTTCCGTTTTCATCCTCTTTGATGATGAAGAATTCTGGTTCTGGACCCAAATTGAATTGATATCCTCTTTTTTCTGCTTTTTCCAATGCTTTTTTAAGCACTCCTCTTGGGTCTCCATCATATGGTTTTCCTTCTGTAGTGAAAATATCACATATGAATCTGCTTGTTCCTTTTGATTCAGGCCTCCATGGAATTGTTGAGAAAGTGTTGATATCCGGTTTTGCAAGTAAATCACTATCATTGATTGAAGCTAATCCTGCTACTGATGAACCGTCAAACAATAATCCATCATTTACGATATCTTCAATGTCATCAGCTTTTTTAAGAGGAACTGCCATACTTTTTGGCAATCCGTGAATGTCTGATAGTTGCAATTTCAAAAATTTTATATCATTTGCTTCGACTGTTTTAATAATTTGGTCTAATTTTTCGTCTTTTACTGACATCTTTTCACATCCTTTTTTGAGATATTGTCCATTCTGATAATGGAAATTGGAAACCCTTTCGACTAAAAATTTTCTTGATTTCATAGTCGGAAGGAAACTTCCTTCCTACTATAATATATCACTATTAATATATAAACATTTTGAATAAAAAATGAACAATAAAAATAAAATTAAACCCATATTTTTACGATATTCAAGTAATCCTTACTTAATATTAGTAAAAATATCCAATTGTTTAGTAAAAAATAAATTTAGGAAAAATAAATCAGTTAAAAATAAAAAGAGCTTCAATTTATTAAAATCGATTGATTAAAGAAAATTTTGAAAAATAGGGTGTTTTTTTTAAAAAAAAATGAAAGGGCGGAAATGAATAATAAAATATTAAAAATAAAAAAATTTAAAAAAATAGTGAACAAAATTAAAAAAAAAAATAAAATATT
>JAGCBE010000038.1 GCA_017652345.1 Methanobrevibacter sp. | reverse complement strand
TGAAAGGAAGGTAATTTGCCTATGAAGGGATATTCAACAAAACAAATAATTGATCCTTGGTTTAAGATGCCGGATGACTATGATGAACTTGTCAAGGTTTATCGAACATTGGCTAAATCAGCGGACCAAAGATTGGTAAGGCTTGAATCATATCAACATGATAAGAATTTCGCACCTGCGACAAAATGGGCTTATGCAAGAGCCATGCATGATATTGAATCATGGTCCGGTTCTGAAGCTTCAAGATTCAATGCGGCACCGCCTGCAAGCAAAGTTGATTTATTATCGAAGATTCAGGATATAAAGCATTTCATTGAATCGCCAACATCAACAAAGAAAGGTATCATTGATGTATATCAAAGACGTGCCAACACTATTAATAAGAAATACGGCACTAAACTCACATGGAAAGATTTGGCACAATACTTTGATAGTGCTGCCAATGATAAGTTGGATAAGCAATTTGGTTCTAAAACAGCCATCAAGGTTTATTCAGCTTTAAAGAAGAATCAATCAGAAATTTTGAAGGATATTGAAGAAAAGAAAGATTTACATGTAAAAGTATCGGATGAAGTTTTGCAGGATACAATCAATGATTATATCAACAAACATCCGAAAGAAGTGCAGCAAATCCTTAAATCTTCATAAATGGGAAAAGTATGAAAAGGTATCAGCTATATAATAAACGAAAAGATTTTTTCGAAAATAATCATGAATATTGCTGCATATTTTGGAAAGATTTTGATTTTTCGATATTTGACAAGATAATGTATGTTCGAAGATCCGGGCAGGGGCATGATGAAAGTTTTGATGATGTTATAATCATGTGCGATACAGAAACATCAAAAGAGCGAAAAGGCGAAGTATGCAAAAACTATGTTGTAGCATGGACTGTTTCGATTCGTGCTTTTGATTGCAATATTTGTACATTATATGGAAGCAAACCATCGGAATTTGTTGAATGTATTGAAGAAATGCGAAAACATTTTCAAGGTGATAAAACTGTGCTTTATTGGCACAATATGTCCTATGATTATACATTTCTTAGAAAATTCATGTTTCGTAAATGGGGAACACCTGATCAACAATTAAATGTAAAATCTCATTATCCTCTATTCATCAATTTTAATAATGGGATAATAATGAAAGATTCGCTTATCCTTGCACAACGTAAGCTTGAAAAATGGGCTGAAGATTTGGATGTTGAACATAAAAAGGCGGTTGGATGTTGGGATTATAACAAAATAAGAAATCAATCCGATATTGCATCAATTACAGCTGAAGAATTAAAGTATATTGAAAATGATACCTTAGCAGGTGTTGAATGCATCCAAAAGACAATGGATGTTCTTCATAAAAGAATTTATTCAATGCCATATACAGCAACAGGAATCCCGCGTGAGAGAGTACGTGAAATCGGAAAAGAAAATCATGCAAGAGATTTGTTTAAATCCATTGTGCCTGAATTTTACATCCAGGAAATATTGGAAGCTGTATATCATGGCGGATATACTCATGCAAACAGGCATTATATTTCAAGAACACAAATAGGATTGATTATATGCCTGGACTTTAATTCAAGCTATCCTTATTGCTTATTGTCGGAAAAATACCCGATGGAAAGATTCAAACCATTAAATAAAGTTTGCGATGTTAAATATATTATTCGCAATAGCGAACAATATGCATTCATTTTCAAGCTTATAATGTTAAATCCGCGTCTTAAATCCGATGATATAACAATGCCGGTTCTTCAGATGTCAAAATCAAAAACCATCAATGCTATTGAAGATAATGGCAGGGTATTAAAAGCATCGTATTCGGAAACATATTTGAATGAAACAGACCTTAAATTAATATATGAACAATATGATGCAGACAAATTTGTTTGCATGGATGTTCATTTTGCAATGAAAGATTATCTACCGCGTTGGTTTACAGATTATGTTTTCAAATGTTATACAGACAAATGCGAACTCAAGGGCGGTGATCCTGTTGCATATTCATTAGCTAAAGCTATTGTTAATTCATTATATGGTATGCTTTGCCAGAAGCCATGCAAAGAAATGATTGATGAAGATTATGAAACAGGCGAATTCCATGTAAATAAAGAAACATCGATGGAAGATTTATATGAGAAATACAAGAAGAAATATACTTCCATATTAAATTATCAATGGGGATGTTGGGTTACATCCTATGCAATGTATAATTTGCATCAATTAGGCAAATGTATTGCACCGAATGGTGTTTGGCTTTATTCCGATACAGATTCATGTTATGCGACTAAATGGGATATGGAAAAAGTCAATAAATATAATGAAAGATGCAAACAAAAACTAATTAATAATGGTTATGGTCCTGTTGTTATTGGTGATAAAGAGTTTTGGTTAGGTTGCGCATGTAATGATGGTGAATATTCGGAATTTCGCACAGTTGGCGCAAAAAGATATGCTGTAAGAGATTCAAACACCGGAAAGCTTAAGATCACTGTTGCCGGTGTTCCGAAAAAAGGCGCTGCCTGTTTATCAGATGATATTGATAATTTCCATAAAGGATTCATCTTTGATGGTGCTACAACAGGGAAACTTCAGCATACATATTTTTATGAATCCGATATTTGGATTGATGCAAATGGTAATGAAAGGGGTGATTCAATAGATTTAAGCCCGACAACATATGTTCTTGATGATATTGATGTGATTGATTGGGATAAGCTTTGGGAAGAAGAAACAGAAATGATTGATTATGAGGATTTAGAGTGATGGGAACCATAGTTATATTTATATGTTTAATCTTTATTGTAATAATTTTATTAACAGATATGAAAGGCGGTGATAATGAATGAACCATGAAGATATAAAACAAGTATTGAAATGGGAAGATAAATGTGAAAAGGAAAAAGAAGCATTTCAAAAAGGTGTTGCAAAAGGTTATCGCATGGCACTTGAAGATTTAGAAATTATCAAGAAAGAAGGTGAAAAAGATGTCAATTAATATTATTTCATTAATTATAGGGGTAGCTATTGGAATGATAATTGAACTTTTATTAATGCTTTTTATTAATGGTGTAGGGGGTAGCGATGAAAGGTAACAGTATAACAATTAAGGAAGCAATGCAGATTTTAAAAGAAAATGGTTTTTATCTTCATAGAGCATCAGATCATTATATTTATGTAAAGGATGAAAAAATCGTTTCGCTTCCGGCAAACACTAAATATATGAATAAAAGAAGATTGATGCAAAAGATAAAGAAAGCAGGTGAAATCAATAATGGCTAATAAATATTATGATATAAGAGAAGATTTAAAAGCTTTTCCCGATGCATGGTGTTA
>JAGCBE010000347.1 GCA_017652345.1 Methanobrevibacter sp. | reverse complement strand
GATAAGTGCTCTAATATCATTATATTCAAGTCTGAATGGTTCTTCGATTTTAAAAAATTTCTTCATTTTGAGTACCTCTCTTTCCTTTGTTCTGTATTTATTATATCATACAGAAAGTGCTTTGTCAAGCACTTTCTATACGTTTTTTACAACTAATACTTTTGTATTAAGTCCATCATTACTTGAAATATACATTTCAAAGGTGTGCTCAAAAACCTGACCTAGTTTGATGTTTACAACTTGAGGGCTGTTCTCCATCATTTCAAAGAAGAGATTTGCGCTCATAAACGTATTATTGTTTGCTTTTAACCAATTTTTAATTTCCCAAGTATACATAAGCTTTAATCTCCTTTCCTTTTGTTACATTAAGTATAACAGATAACAAAAGAAAAGTCAATGTACAAAATGCACAAAATTATGTGGGAGCGGTTGTTCAAAGTGCACAAGGGCGCCGGCGCCGAGTTATGTAAACCAATGTTCTTTGTAAAAAGGAGGAGGGCACTTCCTTTTTTAGAAAGTGCCCTTAGGAAAGGAGGATTTCAATTTTTTTCTTGTTGAGTGGAGATAGTTGGGTTTGAACCAACACTTTTCCTCAGTTTTAACAAATCCATGGCTTGTGTTAAACCCTAATAACAGAACGGTCTTCCCTGTTAACCTATATCCCCATATTATTTATTTTATCCCCCTAGCCCCATTGACTAGGGGGAGTACCCTCGCAAGACTACTCAGCCTTGCGATACTTTGGAGCGTCCTTAGACTTCTCTCCAGGTATCTTCTCGATACCCTCGATAGCTCTAAGAAGAGCGGCTACCTTGTTTGTAGAGAGTCCAACACCCTCTGCAATTTCACGGGCAGTCTGTGGCTCTGTGCCCAAATATTCAACTATCTGAGCCTTATAGCCCTCATTCTCAAGCTGAGCCTTAGTTGGCTTGCTAGACTTCTTATCAAGCTGAGCGATAGCCTTAGCCATTACCTCACGCTCTTCGGAACCCTCAGCAAACATCTCCATTGCCTTTGTAAATACGTCACGTCTTGTCATAATACATACACCTCTTTCTTTGAATTTTTTTATTTTTTACAATTTTATTATAACAAATTTTTAAGTGTTTGTCAAGCACTTTTTTAATTTTTTTAGAAAATTTTCAGTACTGTTGGCTGATGACCGATTTCCTTATTCATTTTCTATATTTATTATAGCACTTTTTATTTTAAAAGTCAAGCACTTTTTTTAACTTTTTTAAGGGGTTGTTTTCAGCCTCTCGGTCTGTTATCTCTCACCTTGTAATTGTATTATACACCTATCCACAGATATTTGCAATAGGCAAAATGCACAAAGATTATGGGAAAATTTTGTGCAGATTGCACAACAAAAAATGCTTGACAAAATGGCTGGCGGTGTGGTATAATAGAATTTTGGCGCGGTGCCGAAGAGTGCGCCCGGCACCGCGCCATCGAAAAAGAGGGCGTTCCCGCCCTCTAGTTTTTAATAGGTATCTAGACCCATCATTTCAGCTTCAAAGTCTGTAACCTCGCTGTCGAACTGAGGCTCTTCAAAATACTCATTAGCTATTTCTATTGCTTGCTTTTTGTTCTGAGCGTAAACGAGGAATTCCTCGCCTGTGACTTCATCCCAAAATAGATAATTATGCATTTCTTTATCCTCCTTTTGTTTTTTCTTTATTATACCACGTTATTTTTACTTTGTCAACAGTTTTTTATAATATTGTATAATTTTTTCTGCGGTAACACGTTTACCACCATTTCTGTAGGCTATCCACATTAGTTTTAATACAATAACTTCGTGGCTATCAACTCCATATTTATCTTCTATTGTTCTAATCATTTCGCTATATGAGTACATAATCTACCCCTCCCTTCTTGTATCTACGATAATCTCTCCATTGGAATTATCAATCATTTCTACCTTATGATTGCATGCTCTCCAATATGAAACGTTATCAAGAGCAACAGCTATATTATCTGTGTCTATAATTTCTAATGTTGTGTGGTTGATTACTGTGTACCTCATATTTTTATACCCCTTTTCCTTTTTCTTTATTATAACAAATTTTCAAATAATTGTCAACACTTTTTTTATAAGACCTTGCTAGGCTGTTAACCTAGCAAGTATCTTTTCGTTTGTGAATGTTGCACCTTGATACTTGATTTGATATGCAACACCATCAACTGTGAGGTCTCCATCTATAGTGAATGGAACACTATCCTTTGTCCATTCTTGACCGTTATTCTCTGTGATGATTTTCTCAAATACTTCCCCTTTGTTATATTTGAGATTTGCAACCATATCATTGAAATATGTTGCGCTACAAACAACCTCTGCCCCTTTGGCTATAAGCATAACCTTTTGTGCGTTAGTTGGCTTAAATCTTAGAGCATATCCAGCTCCACGACTAGCCTTGTCAAGTTTTAAAATATATGGTAGTATAGCGTTATCAGTTGTCACTGCATAAACTACCCCTTTATACTCAAAACCAAAAATATAGTTGTGAGTATATGCAAGGTCATTATATCCGTTTATAAGATACTCAAATAGTGTAGTGTTCATTTTCAAATCCTCTCTTTCATCTGAACTACTTAGATTATACACCCGTAGAGCCGGTAAGTCAAGCAAAATTTTGCACAAAATAAAAAAACTTTTTTGTGCACTTTGTACAATTTTGGGATGTCAGAATTTTGATACAAAAGACAGAAATTTGATATTGACAAACCCCATCGCAGTATGGTATAATTTTGCGGCGGGCTGCGTGGGGTGTGATCGCTAGCCCGCCGCCCAATAAAAAAAGACCCTTTCAGCATTGCCGCCTTATAGGTCTTTGTGCTCTGCCATATGACCCCCTTTTCAAGAGCTTGTGGTACTGCCACGGGTTACCTCACCTAAGGGTTTGGTTCACATTTATATACCGCACCATATGGCTCCGTGCGGTGGTAGGACTTTATCGTGGAGACTTATTGCGACACCTTGCGTCTTCCGAGCCTCTTTCGGTAGCTCCCATCCCTTACCTTATATACTTATTATATCATAGGGTTGACTATTTGTCAACCCCTATTTTATTTTTGTAGCTGTATGAACTGCAACTACTCCATCAATTCTGAACAGTTCGTTCATTACGTCATATCTATTGTCATATGTAGTTTCAACTACCTTGATAATTGTATTTCCTTTTCCGTATGCGGTAACGATTGTCTTTTTCATAAGCTTGTACCTCTCTTTCCTTTTTTCTGATTTAATTATAGCACAGTAGCACCGGCTTGTCAACAAAAAAGTTGCACAAATCGGGAAGTGATTTTTTATGTATTTTTTTGCAATTTTCTACTTGACAAGTGCTGACCTCGTGTGATATAATTTTTCGGCGGCAGATGGTTAGTACGAAAAAAGGCGGGCGCCCGCACACACGGACGCCCTTTAGGAAAGGAGGATTTTTCGAACTTTGTCTGTTTTAATGTGCCCGAAGGGATTTGAACCCTTGACCTACGGATTAAAAGTCCGTTGCTCTACCAACTGAGCTACGAGCACTTAATTTTTACTTAATTTTGTGTAGCTTTCCGTTAACATCTTCCGCATAATTTGGATGGTTCATTAAAAACTTTTTTCTATTATATCTTCTTTCAGCTTTTACTTTTGCTATGTAATCACTAATTGCACAAGGAATAGCAACTATTCCAAGAAGTACTAAAAATATAAAACCAATAATAAAATCTACCATTTTTTTTATCCTCACTTTTCATTTTCTATAATTATTATAACAAAATTTTATTTTTTTGTCAAGTATTATTTTATAATTACTGTAAAACCAGCTTCTTCAAGAGCCTTGATAGAATAAGTTTTTGCATTAACAGTTCCTACATACATTCCATTTAACATTACTACCATTTTTTATTCCTTCTTTCCTTATTTATTAAAAAGGTTTCAATACTGTCAGCTGTTAGCTATTTTCTTTATTCCCTTTTCTTGTTATTATTATACCACCGCCCACCCGCTTTGTCAAGCACTTTTTGAAACTTTTTTAAGTTTCTCTGTAAGGTCTCCGTTGGTACTTAGTTACTTTTCTGAACCCAACCACTTCTGTAATTGAACCCCTACTTTTCACTATGTAGAGCAACTATCTCGTTGAAAGGTTTCTGCCTTACTTCCCTTTCTGTAATTATAGTATAGCACCGGAGCACTCAAAAGTCAACTAGCAATTTGCACAAAGTTTCAGGATTATGTTTGTGCAAATTGCACAACAAAAAACACTTGACAAAAACTGCGCACTATGCTATAATGGACATCGCGGCGCGCTTGCGAAGGGTGTGATTGCAAGCGCGCCGCTCACCAAAAAATAATAAAAATGTAAATCGCGGTAAAAAAAGGCTAGCAGTATGCTAGCCTCATTCCGTTCCATCTCAGAATGCTTATTTGGTTGTGCGCTCTGCCAATTTCCATCGCTTCACGCTTTGTATTAACTCTATGGCTTTTGTCTATATACCAAACACCGTCTGCAAACCAGATACCACAGTTACCGCCATATGCTTTTATCATTTTCATAGCCTCTTGCATGTCTGTTGTTTCCATGCCTTCTGTTGCTACTTGCCAACCGCTCTTATATGTGATTGGTTTACCATTCTTTAGTGTAAGACCGCCGTTGTTTGTTATCTTTTTAAGTGTTCTAATATTTATCATGTTGTTTACCTCTCTTTCCTTTTCTGATTATAGTATATCAAAAAAAGTGCTTATTGTCAAGCACTTTTTTATATTTTTTTTATTTATTTTTTGTAGCAGTTCCGACAGCTACAACATTTTTTTCTCTAAATAATGCATTTATTACATTATCTCTATTTTCATAAGGTGTAACCACTTGTTTAATAATTACGTTATTTCTTCCGTAAGCTGTAACTGTTGTTATTTTCATATCTTTTTACCTTTAGCCTTTCGGCTTCCTTTCCTTTTTTCTGATTTAATTATATCACTTTAGTTTTACTTTGTCAACACTTTTTTTTATTTTTTTGTGGTAGAGATGTAAATCTCTACCACTTCTCCGCCGATTTCCTCAGCAATAGCATAAGCTATTTTTACATCAGCTTCAATTGTTACAAGATTTCCATTTACATCAATTATCCAGTATCCCATTTTTCCTTACCCTAGCCCTTCCGGACTTCCTTTCCTTTATTATGTCTTTATTATATCATTAAACATTTATTTTGTCAATAAAAAAAATGCACAAAAAACAATAATTTTGTGAATTGTTTTTTGTGCAAAATTTCATCATTTTCTACTTGACAAATGTCGTTCTCATGTGGTATAATTTTTTCGGCTTTGAGCGAAGTTGGTGAGATGCGCGAAGGACGTTAAAAGATAATTTTAGCTTGCCTTGAGTTACCTCAAAGCAAGCTTTCGCGCTCAAATAATATCTTTTAATCTATTTTCAATATCTTTCAAATCTTCTTTTCTACAAACAATTTCTACTTCTAAATAATTCATTTCAATTGGTTCAATTTCTACAAAACAAATAAAATCATTTATTATGTTTTCTATTGTTTCGTTGTTTTCATTTGTACATTCAATGTAATAAACCTTTTTAATCATTTTTCTTTTTCCTTTCTTTCCTTTTTCTTTATTATAACAAAAAGAAAAAGTTTTGTCAACTTTTTCTTTTGTTTTTTTAGTACATTTTGATGTAAAGTCCGTAAACTCGAGTGTTTGTTCTAGTCCTTACACCAACTTCTTTTTTTGTTTCATTATTGATTATC
This sequence comes from Methanobrevibacter sp., assembly GCA_017652345.1. Next base: position 64,026 of record JAGCBE010000347.1, on the reverse strand, counting down.
TTAGTAGCTACTCCAACCTTGTTGTGAGTATTGTAGATTTTTGTTTTTACTGCTCTTTGGATATCATCTGTTTCATATCTTTCAAGCTCTCTACCTCTACCTGTTCTAGTTGCTTCATAAGTGATTACTGTATATTTCATAGTTTTTATCCTCTCTTTCCGGTTGCTTGTTTTCCTTTTTCTTGACTTAATTATATCAATATTAAACTATTTTGTCAATACTTTTTTATATTAAATTTCTGTTATTTATATTAAATTTATGTTATTAAAAATATTTTTGTTTTTTCTTATTCTTTTCTTTTGTTTGTCTTATCTAATTTGAGTTAAACTTATCTAACCAAAGTTAAATACACCTAACTCAAGTTAGTCCTATCTAACCTAGGTTAGTCATCTTTAACCATTTTCATCCGAAGTAATAAAAAATTTGTGGTTAGGCATGTCTAACCATGGTTAAGTTCCTCTAACCAAAGTTAAACGTCTCTAACCCTGGTTAAGCTCGACTAACAGGAGTTAGACGCCTCTAACCGATTTACGCAAACGCAATAAAAAAATTGCGCCATCTACTACTTTACTAAATCCCGGCTCGTCGCGCTTGGCAACGAGCCGAGCACATTGACGTACATTTCAACTCTTGTATAAATATTTTGAACTAAATAAATAAAAAGTTTTGTATATTATTTTAATACAAAACTTTTTATCTTTACTTTATTTAGTTGTTCTTTTGTTGTGTTGTTCATTATCAAACAAACTTTATTTAAGTCAAAAAATAAATAGTTTTTATTTTATTAAAAAATACTACCCGTACTTTTTTGATTGACGTTCCATCTAAAAGTGCAAAGGTCCGCAACGTACTATTAAAATTTTTTGACCTGACACGATGGGGGGTGTAGTTTTGGGATAAAATTTATTTTGATTTGTGAAAATGTATTTGGCACGTCCATTCCCAGAGAAAATGAACTTCAAAACCGAATTACGAAAACAAACCTCAAAACCGAATTACGAAATTATTTAAATTTCTTATTATCACGATATATACTTATTGCAAGAATTGTAATTAAAATAATTGTTATTCCCAAACCAATCCACAATGGCATTAAAACCAACCACCAACTCCATTTAATAACTCCACATAATTTCAAAACAATAAAAACTATCTGTAATACATCAATAAATCCAATCCCACCAGTTGTATAATTATTATTATCTTTCATATCTTTCTCCTATCTTAATAATACTTATGCTCTAAATTTCCATCAATATGTTTTCTATCTTTACCAAAATTAACTTTTTCCATATCAGGATCAATTATCTTACCCTTAATAAACTCTTCCAAATAAACTATGCGGATGTCAAAATCCGTTCCCATAAACATATTCACAATAATTTGTTTTACATCTTGCCAGGTGAAGCATGTGAAGCCTGCGGCATCACTTGCATCACGTGGGGACGTAATTCGGGGTAAAGCAATTTTCATAATATTTTGCTCTTCCGCAATTTCTTTCATGTGCGCGAGAGCGGCTTCCACGTTACGAAGGGTCGGCAACTCATATTGCTTATTTTTAACAACTAAATTAAAAATATGGTTATTATTACTTAATATACAATAGCCATTACCATTCCAATTTAAAATGTGGTTTCGTTCTATATCATCGCGGACCGAGTATCTTTTTTGAAAATACTTGCTTAGTCCAACGTCAAAGCGGCTGCTCGCGCCAATCCAATGCGCAAGAGCATAATCATTTTCATAATCAAATAGATTGCCAGGCGTTTCATTGATCCTTCCGCCCTCTATTCTTTGCTGAGGTAGTTCCTCTTGTTTAAGTTGATTTTCAATATATTTATTATACATTTTTTCCTCACTTTCTATAATTATTATAACAAAAATTTTTATTATTGTCAAAAGTGTTAAATAAGAGTTGACAAGGATGAAAAATTTTTGTATAATATAGATATAGAGTTCAGAGAGGAGACACTGATGAAAGAAGATAAAAACTATACACAAGCTCTTCAATATGCGGAAGATGGTCATATCAAATTGGACTACACCCTAAAGACCCCCGAGGAGAGAAATGAATTAGTTAAAATAGTTATAGAAAATACCCCTCCAGAAAAACTCACTAAAAGATATTTAACTGCAATGGCTGATTATATTATTGAAGCATGTGAAAAAGAAATAGGTGAACATAAAATAATAAAAAAAAGTAGACTAAATAATACAATAAAAGTAAGAGAAACAAGTTTAGAAGGACTATCAGCTTCTTTTGAAAATAAATATAGTGAGAATGGACATAATAATACTGCAGAGGACTATGTTTATAACTTAATTATTGAAAATGATAAAAATATAATAATGACACCAAAACAAAAGATAACGCCTGAAGATCTTGAGGAAATTCCTGATTTAAAAGAACTTTGGACAGAAATCAAAAGACTTGAAAATCAAGTTTTTCCTTTAGCTAAAGGACAACAAAGATTTTCAGTAAAAAAGAATATTATTGATTTATATAAAGATGCATATGTATTAAAAGCTTCTTTTAAAGGCGCAGTACATTATTCTAAACCTTTAAAAAGTTCAACTAATTTAGATATATATGAAAATATAATGATAGATGCAGATGGCGGGTTGCAGGTTGATTCAAATTTAAGTTTGCTTGATCCTAAACATGTTTCTGCAATGTTATGTAAATATTCAAAACTTAAACAAGATAGTTATAGTAAATTTACTTCTGATATATATTATATGATGTTAGATTTAGATAAAATTGCAACAGAAGCTTTAAAAGATTATCCTTTATATGAAGATATAGTTATTTATAAAATAGACGGTTTACAAAATAAAGATATTCAAAATAAAATAGAAGAAAAATATAATATTAAATATTCTGTAGAATATATTTCTTCTTTATGGAGAAACAAAATTCCTAAGTTAATCGCAGAAGCAGCTCAAAAGAAATGGTTAGTTTGGCATTATACAGAAGAAGAAACAGGAAATTGGAAAAAATGTAGTCGCTGTGGACAAATTAAATTAGCTCATCCTAAATTCTTTTCAAAGAATAAAAGTAGTAAAGATGGTTATTATAGTATTTGTAAAGATTGTAGGAATAAAAAGAGGTGATTAAATGGCGGCAAGCACAACAGTTAAAAAGAAATATACCTGTTCTAGATGTAAAAAGACTATGGCGGAAACCAAATTTTATACTTATAAAGATGGTTCTAAAGTAGAATTGTGTAAAGATTGTTTATGTGCTCACATAAACAATTTTGACCCTGACACTTTTACATGGATTTTAAAAAAGATGGATGTTCCATATATTCCTTGGGAATGGAATACTTTAAGAGATAGAAAATATCAAGAGGATCCCGTTAAAGGTACTGGCGGACCTGCAGTTATGGGTAAATATCTTGCTAAAATGAAATTAAAACAATGGTATGATAAAGAAACTGGCAAGCCTTATACTTGGGATGATACTGATAGATTAATTGAAGAACTTGGTCCTCAACAACAAGAGCCAGAAATGACAGAAGAAGATAAAGAGGCAGAAGAAGCTCATAAAAAAGAAATACAAGATATGTATGAAAAAGGAGAAATTTCTGAAGCTGAATACAAAACTCTTACTTCTACAGAAGATCAAATAGCTGCGGGAACGGCGTTTCCAGATGCTTTACCCAACGGTAATGTAGCTGATCCCTTCGACTTTGATTCTCAGTACATGTCCGAAGATGAATTGCCAGACCCTGCCGCAGAATTAACTGATGAAGATAAAATTTATCTTGCCATGAAATGGGGAAGATTATATAAGCCAAATGAATGGGTTTCACTTGAACAAAAATATGTCGAAATGGAAAATTCATTCGACATACAAGATGCGGATAGTCGTAACACACTTATTCTTTTGTGTAAAACAGATTTAAAAATGAATCAAGCATTAGATTGTGGAGATATTGATGGATATCAAAAACTTTCAAGAGTAAGTGATAGTTTAAGAAAATCTGCAAAATTTACAGCTGCTCAGAATAAAGATAAAGATAATGAGCAAATTGATTGTACAGGTGTTTTAGTTGCAGTATGTGAGCGGGAAGGTGGTTTTATTCCACCAGATCTCTGTAATGTAAAACAAGATATGATTGATGTGAGTATTAAAGATACTCAAAAATATCTTTATAATCTTGTTACTAAAGATCTTGGTTTTGGTCAACAAATTGAAAATTATCTAAAGAAAATTCAATTAGAACATGATGCTATGAAAGCGTCTGAAACTGATGAAGTTGATGAAATTACAGATGAAAATATAGCAGAATACTATGAAAGAATAGAAGAAGAAAAAGAAAAAGATTCAACTATAACTGAAGAATCTAATGCTTATAATAGAAAGGAAGATTCATAATGGCTTTAGCTGATTTAATAGAACTTTCTGTTAATAAGAGTAATAAAAAAATAGGTATTTCTGAAGAGAGAATAAAAGCATGTCTTCCTGAACTGAGGAGGGCTATTGCTTTTTATAGACAATATCCTGATTTATATATTGACTTTTGTAATTCTTGCGCGAGCGAGAAACAGAAAGTGCTTAAATTATATACTTATCAGAGAATTTTTCTTAGACAAGCTATGAGATATAGACATGTTTATGCAGTTTTCCCACGTGCTTATTCAAAATCTTTTCTATCTGTATTAGTTCTTATGCTAAGATGCATTTTTTATCCTGGTTGTCATTTATTTGTTACAACAGGTGGTAAAGAACAAGCTACAGGTATTGTAAGAGAAAAAGCAGAAGAATTATGTAAACTTGTACCAGGTCTTGCAAATGAAGTTAATTTTGATAGAGGTAAATCTAAGTCTTCAAAAGAAGAATTTACATTTTTATTTAAAAATGGTAGTATTCTTGATGTAATGGCTTCTACTCAAAGATCAAGAGGTCGAAGAGCTACTGGTGGACTTGTAGAAGAGGTTATCTTAGTAGACGGACAAATTCTTAATGAAGTTATTATTCCTACAATGAACGTATCAAGACTTCTTCCAGATGGTAGTAGACATGATAAAGAAATTATTAATAAATCTCAAATTTATGTTACTACAGCTGGATGGAAAAATACTTTTGCTTATGAGAAACTTATGATGATATTATTAGAGCAAATAACTCAAAGTGAAAGTGCTTGTGTAATGGGTGGTACATGGCTCGTTCCAGTTGCAGAAGGTCTTTTAGCGAAAAATTTTATTCAACAATTAAAACTTGATGGAACTTATAATGATAGTTCATTTGGAAGAGAATATGAGTCAGAATGGAGCGGGGATGCGGAAAATGCTTATTTCTCATCTGAGATTTTTGACAAATATCGAATTCTTCTCCAGCCAGAATATGAGTTTAGCGGCAGGAGTAGTAAATCTGCATATTATGTAATAGGTATTGACGTTGGTAGAAAAGGATGTACAACTGAAGCTGTAATTATTAAAGTAACACCGCAGCCGCAAGGAAGTTCAATAAAATCAATAGTCAATATATATTCTTGGGAAGAAGAACATTTTGAGCAACAAGCAATAAATATTAAAAAGCTATATTATAAATATAAAGCGAGAGTTTGTGCTATTGATGCTAATGGACTTGGTATTGGTCTTATTGATTATATGATAAAAACACAGATAGACCCTGAAACAGGAGATACACTTCCTCCTTTTGGAGTAGATAATATAAATGATTATCCAGAATATAAGAAATATAAAACTCCTGACACAGAAAAAGATGCTATGTGGTTAATTAAAGCAAACGCCCCAATTAACACAGAAGCTCATTCTTATGTTCAAACCCAGTTATCAAGTGGTAAAATTAAATATTTAATAGATGAAACTACAGCAAAATTAAAATTAATGGAAACCAAAATGGGGCAAAGTATGACTCCAGAGAAAAGAGCAGAATACTTAATGCCTTTTACTTTAACTACATCTTTAAGAGAACAAATGCTTAATTTAGTAGAAGATAATGAAGGTGTTAATATTATATTAAAGCAATCTTCAAGAGGAACTCCAAAAGATAAGTTTTCTGCTTTTGAATACGGTATGTTGTTTATTAAGCGAGAAGAAGAACGTACAAGAAAAAGAAAAAAATATGATATTTCTGATTTAATGTTATTTAATTAATTGGGTATTTTTAATTAAACCTATTTAGTTTTTTTATATATATTATATAAGTCAAAGAAAGGTTAAACGTAATGAGAGCTAGTAGAGGAGAAATTACAATAGAAGAAATTTTAACTGAAGCGGGATTAGATTTTGCAGAAGAATATAGCTTTCCAGATTTAGTAAGTAATACAGGTAGACCTCTTAGGTTTGATTTTGTAGTCTTTGACGACGAAGGGGATATAGATTTTTTAATTGAATATCAAGGTATTCAACACTATAAACCTAAAGAAAAATTTGGTGGTATGTCTGGACTTAGAAAACAACAGTTTAATGATATGAAAAAAAGAGAGTATTGTAGAAAACATAATTTGAAATTAGTTGCAATACCTTATACAGATGAATATCTTCTAAGTTATGACTACATTATGAAAAAAGCTGGGTATTAAAAGGAGGATTACTAATGCGAATAAGAAGACATGGTGCTTATGAAAGTCGTAATTTTAATATGACTCCTAGCAATAGTGATAGTCTTCCTGTTAATGAGCAAGGGATAATTGATTATTCAAAAATTAAGATGGGTATTAAAACGCTTGAAGATGCAGTAATTGATTATCCTTTAAAGAGAGTGAACAGAAACTTTACTGATAAAGAAACAATTCTTAGAGCTTTACAAAGCGGAGAGGCAGCAAGTTTAAAACAAATTTCTAAATTTTATTATAGAACAAGTGGTATTTATGCTAGATTATGTAGATATTTATCATATATGTATCGTTATGATTGGTATATAGTACCTTATGTTGCGGGCGGTGACACTTATCCAACAGACGGAGAGAAAGGTGACATTAGTGCTAGAGATGTAAATAAAATTATAGATAATTTTTTTAGAACTATGAGGTATTTAGATGGTTTTAAAGCAAAAGCTGTTTTAAAAGATATTGCTTTAAAAATTGTTGTTGAAGGATGTTATTATGGATATATTATTCATACACCTCAAGGTCCTTCAATTCAAGAACTTCCGCCAGAATATTGTCGTACTCGTTTTAAAAAGAATAATAGACATGCGGTTGAGCTTAACATGAGATATTTTGATGATTATTATCCAGATGCTAATTATCGTATGCAAATTTTAAAATTATTTCCAGAAGATATTCAAAAAGGTTATAAGTTATATTTAAAGAAAAAACTTAAACCTGCATTTAGTGGTGATAGTGAAGGTTGGTATTTGCTTGATATAGACTGTGCTTTTAAGTTAAATTTAAATGATGATGATGTTCCTATTATGGCATCTGTTATCCCAGCAATTATAGATTTAGATGAAGCACAGGCACTTGATCGTAAAAAGATGGCTCAAAAATTATTAAAAATAATTATTCAAAAAATGCCAGTTGATAAAAATGGTGATTTAATATTTGACCCTGAAGAATCTCAACAATTACATAATAATGCAGTAAGGATGCTTTCGAGGGCGGTTGGGCTTGATGTATTAACAACTTATGCAGATGTACAAGTTGCAGATATGGCTGACCGCAATACAACTACAACAGTAGATGATTTACAAAAAGTTGAGAGAGCTATTTTTAATGAGGCTGGTATTTCTCAAATGCAATTTAATACAGATGGTAATATTGCTTTAGAGAAGTCTATTGAAAATGATGCTGCAATGATGAGCACTTTATGTGACCAATTTGAAGATTTAATGCAAATGTTCTTAATTAATTTTAATAAGAGTCCTAAAAAAATCTTTTATCAGGTTCAAATGTTACCAACTACTATTTATAATTATAAAGAAATGTCAAAACTTTATAAAGAACAGACTCAAATGGGTTATTCAAAAATGTTACCACAGATTGCTCTTGGTCTTTCACAGAGTTCAATCCTTGCAAATGCATTCTTTGAAAATGACTTATTAAATCTTGTAACAGTATTTGTTCCACCTCTTACATCAAATACTATGAACGCTGATGCCCTTGCGCAACAGCAGACAGGAAGAAGAAACACTGGTATCACACAAATTAGGGATACTAACTCTGATAACACACAAGTTGGTCGCCCCGAAAAAAGTGATGATGAAAAATCAACCAAAACTCTTCAAAACCTAGAGAGTAAATCATAAATAATTTAAAGGAGGATAGATTAATGAATAACTATCAGTCTATTGCAACAATTAATGCACCTGAATTCATTAACTTAGAACCTCTTGATATAAACCCTATGATGACTAAATGTGAAATTAAAGTTTTGTATTTAGGACAAAACAGAAATGGCACAAGTATTAATAAACAGGCTGCGGCGGAGATGGCTAAAACCCTTAGGGGAGCACCTATTGTAGGTTATTATAGAAATGAAAAACAAGACTTCTTTGATCATGGTGAACAAATCATTTATGATGGAGAAGGTGTTCATTTTAATAGTTTAACAAAACCTTACGGTTTTGTTTCTCCTGATGCAGATATATGGTTTCAAGAGTTTGAGGAATATGATGAATCTGGTGAAGCTATTACTAGAGTTTATATGATGACTACTGGTTATCTATGGACAGGTCAGTATAAAGAAGCACAACAGATATTCAATGAGGGCGGTAAAGCGCAATCAATGGAATTGGACGAAAATTCTTTATCAGGATTTTGGTCAAAAGAGGAAAATTCTGATATTGAATTTTTCATAATAAATGACGCAGTATTTTCTAAATTATGTATATTAGGCGATGATGTAGAGCCTTGTTTTGAAGGTGCTTCAATCACTGCTCCTAATATCAGCAAAACTTTCTCATTAGATGATAACTTTAAAAAGACTTTATTCTCAATGATGAAAGAATTGCAAGAAACTCTACAAGGAGGTAATTACAAAGTGGCAGATGAAGAAAGAAAAAAATCAGTTGATTCATCTGAGGATGTTATAGAAGAAGCAGTTAATTCTACTGAAGAAGAAACTACTAATGATGTAACTGAAACACCAGATACTGAAGTAACATCAGATACTTCAGATACTCCAGAAGAGGATGCAGGTGAAGTTACCGATGGAGCAGATAGCTCTGATGGTGAATCTGCAGACGATAGCGGAGACGGTGGTGATGATGGCGCTTCTGATTACGTTAAAAAAGAAGATGAAGATAATGAAACAGATGATAAAGAAGATGAAGATGGAATTGAAAATAAAGAAACTGAGAAGGAAGATAGCGAAGAAGAGAAAGAAGAAGATGAAGATGATCCAAAGAAAAAATATGCTTTACTTTTAGTTCAATTCGAAGAGCTTCAGCAATCATTTAATGATCTTCAGACAAAAGCAGACTCTATGTCAAAAGAATTAGAGAAGTATACCAACGAAAAGAAGGATGCTTTAATTGAAGAGTTCTATATGCTTAGTGAAGAAGATAAAAAAGATGTTATTGATCATAAAGCAGAATATAGTTTAGATGAAATTAAATCAAAATTAGCTGTTTTATGTTATGATAAGAAAGTAAGTTATGCACAAGCTAATGAAGAAGAAGCTGAAGACATGACTGTAAATATCAATACTACTTACACAGCAGATGTTCCTGAATGGCTTCAAGCTGTAGAAGAACATAAGAATCAGTAAAATATAAGGAGGAAACTTAAAAATGGCTAGTATAAAGAGAAAAGGTTTTGGTCAAGTAGAGCCTAATCATCTTTCAGCTCAAAGAACTGGACAGATTTACGCTCAGCTTATTGCCGATTCTAATCTTAATATCATTGAGAACGGTATGTTCTTAAAATATGATTATGAAAACAGAAAAGCTATTGCAGATGCTTCAGTTGAAGGCGAATGGCTTTTAGTTTACAATGAAGAAAAGCTTTATGATCCTCGTAGACAGAATCATAAGGATTTTGCAATGAAGAAGACAGACTATGTTGATGGAGAAATGGTTCCAAGATTATTCAAGACTAACGTAGGAGACATTTATACAACAAATACTCTTGGCGCAAATACATCAGAAGATGCTGAGACAACAGCAGTTACTGTTGCTCTTGGAGATATACTCGTAGTTGGTTCAACAGGTTACCTTGAGGTTGCTGGACAGTCTCCTGCAGGTCCTCAGTTTAAAGTTGTTGCATTAACAACAATGCCTGATGGTCAAGATGCTGTTAAGGTACAGCGTATAGCATAATATAAAGGAGGATTAAAGTAATGGCATTATTAGAAAAATCACAGTTAATTACTTTAGCTGTTACAGTTGCAAAGGCTAATCCTTCTGCTGCTGTAGCTTATAGCTTTGGTGATAAAAAATATTCTTATACAGAACTTGATGATACACTTCGTGCACAGTTAAGAGAACTTGCTGGTACATATAATTTATACAAGCAAAATCAGAACATTTTATTTGAACTTATTCAGACTGTAATTGATGAGGTTGTTCCTCAGAGAGTTATTGAGCAGTATGGTCAGTTTGCTGATGTTCGTACATTTGCTCAAGGAGATAAACCAGTATTTGCAATTAAGACTTCACAGGCTTCTAAGAATAGAGCTAAGAAGTTCGTAACAAAGGTTGGATTAGCTGGTGTTTATGAAGTATTTAAGCTTGATGGATATACTTTAGAAGTTCCTACAGAGGCATGGGGCGGTGCTGCTCAGATCGGTATCGAAGAATACCTTGATGGTCGTATCGATATGGCTGACGTAGTAGAAGTTATCCAAGATGGTCTTAATGAGTGTGTATATCGTGAGATTGCAAAAGCTCTTAAAGCTATTGTAAATGGACTTCCTAATACAAATAAGAAGTCAGACAATACATTTGTACAGTCTAAGATGGATCAGCTACTTCAAGTTGCAGATGCTTATGGAAGAGCTACTATTTATTGTACATTTGAATTTGCTGCAACAATGGTTCCTGACGAAGGTTGGATATCAAATGAGCAGAAGAATACAATGTGGAACACAGGTTACTTAGCTAACTATAAGGGACATAATGTAGTTATTCTTCCTAATTCATTTGAAGAACCTGGTTATGATGCAGATCCTAATACTGTTAAGGTACTTGATCCTTCATGGGCATATATCATCCCTACTGGTGCTGATAAGCCTGTTAAGGTTGCCTTTGAAGGTGATGCTTTAGTTAGAGAAAAGGAAAACGAGGACTGGTCAAAAGAAATCCAGACTTATAAGAAGTTTGGTATTGGCGTTGTTGGTCTTAATGCTGGTATCTGTGCATATCAGAATACAAGTCTTGCTCCAGAAGGACAAGGAACACTTGTTAAGAACGCAGCTCCTGGACTTTCACCAGAATATAGCGAGTAATTAAATAATTAAGGTTAAGAGAGGGCTAGTCCCTCTCTAAACCTATATATAAGAGATAAAAGGAGAAAATAATAATGATAGATGGTAATAAAATAATTTCTGTTCAAAACAGAGATCTTGGTTCTACTGGATATACAATTCCAGATTTAAATAATTTACATAGAGAGTTTCAGCCTAATGAAATAAAAAATATTCCTTATGATGAGCTGTTTAAGCTTGCTCAGGTTCCTGGTGGAGAATATATAATTAATAATTATTTAATTATACATGATGAAGAAGCTGTTAATGAATTACTTGGCGGAGTTGAGCCAGAGTATTTTTACACAGAAGAACAAATTATTAATTTATTAAAGAATGGCTCTCTTGATGAATTTGAAGATTGTTTAAATTTTGCTCCTCAGGGAGTGTTAGAATTAATTAAAGATCTTTCAGTAAAGCTACCTCTTAATGATGTAGCTAAAAGAGATTTAATTCTTAGAAAATTAAGTTTTAATGTATCTAGTGCTATTGATATAACAAAAGAAGAAAAACATGTTGAAACTCAAAGACCTGTTAGAAAAGCAGCAAAGCCAAAGGTAGAAGATAAACCAGTTAGAAAAGTGGTAAAACCTAGTTCTACAAAATAATTGTTTAAGGAGGAATGAAAAATGACACCGAGTTCAAAAGTATATAATGCGTTCCTCAGACAAATTACAGATGATATGTTTATGGAATTAACTAAAGAAGATACTATGAAGATGCTATCTGAATTACTTGATTCCGCAATTCCATGGTTTGAATTTCCTCGTCAAAGTTTAGACGTTGAGGTTCCAGAAGATGAAAATGATGATGAAGAAGATTTTTATTTTATCAATGACTTAACTGAAGAAGAAGTAAAAATTCTTGCAACCTATATGGTTCAAGAATGGATAGGACAACAGTTAGCGAGTATAGAAAATATTCGTATGAAATATAGTGGAAGCGATTTTAAATTAACTTCACAAGCAAATCATATGGCTAAATTACAATCTCTTCAAAAAGAATATGAAAGAAAAGGTTTTCATTTACAAAGACTTTATAAACGTAGAAAAAAAGATGAAAATGGTATTTATCACTCTACAATGTATACTTTAATGGAAGAACCTGATTACTCTTTTTTAGATGAAGGGGGTAATTAATGAATAAATATGATTTAGAAGTATCTCCAGAGGTTTTTACTGCTAGTCTAAAAAGAAATATAAATCTTGTTTATAAACTTCTTCCTATGCGGGAGGAGGGTCAAGACTGGACTAAACCATTGGAAACTATTCTTGAAGAATTAGTTGGAATGAATAGGTTGTTAGTCGACTTGCAACCTTCTTTATTTCCTATTATTTGTAAATTAGAAGGGCTATATAGTTTGACAAATATTGAAGATATGTCTTTATTTAGAAGAACTATTTTTGAATGTTTGTCACTATTAGGTAAATTAGATTATGGATGCATTAAATAATATGCGTCTTAGATTAAACTATAATGGTGGTACTTTTCAGCAAAGTCGAATGATAGATGATAAATTAAAAAGTTTGAAAAAAGCTTTATTATATTCCTATCAAGCTGGTACAATGGTTATAGATAATCCTGACGAAGATAATGAGTTACGTCAGCTTGAGTTTCGTTGCTTAATGAATCCAGATAAAAGAACTTTTGAAACAGATAAAATGATGCTTTCTGTACCATTTAGGGATGTTTGTATTAATATCCCTAAACTTGGTAGAGTCGTTGAAGAAGAAATAGAAGTTCCTATTAAATGCGGAAGCACTTTTATTTGGAAAGAAACTGCAACCCGCTGGCTTGTAACTTTACAATATATAGAAGAATATGCTTATTTTAGAGCAGATGTTCGTAAATGTTATCCATTTCCTCTTGAAATAGATGAAAAGCCTTATTATTTTGCATCTATTGGTGAAAACGAAGAAATTTTAGAATGGAATCGTAAGCATCGTGAGGAATGGAACAAATTAAATTATACTAGAGAAATTTTCTTGGAGCGTAATGAAGAAACCTTTAATTATTTTAAAAGATTTAAAATAGTTAAATTACCTAATATTTTAGGTGAGCTTGAGTCGTGGGAGGTTCAAGCAGTCGCGCCAAATTCCACTGACGATATTCTTATTGTTCATCTTAAAGAATATTTTGAAAATCAATATCAAGAAATCTCAGAAGAAGAACAAAAGAAAAAAGAAGAAGAGCATGAAGAACAACATGATTTTGTTGTTAAGCCTTATGATTCATTAAAAGTATCTACGACATATATTGAAGGCGCTGAATGGAGTATTGAAAATATTTCTAGTGGATTAAAAATAAATATTGATGATGCTATTGTAAAAGATAATCAAACTACCATTTATTTACAATTAATGAATAGTAAAGTTGGTGAGTTTGATGTTTATTATAATAGTGAAAAGATACAGCATGTAGTTGTTGAATCTTTATAGAGATAAAAGGAGTGAGATAAAATGCAGAGAAACAGTTTACCCCCAATACAATCTTCATTCTTATCTTGCGAAAAAGATACTGAATTAATATTAAATAGATTATTTATAGATGGAAAACAATATAGTAGATGGTTAAAAAGATTATTAATTATTAATAATAAAGACTGTTTAGATAAAAATATAACAAAATATGATGATATAGTTGATAAATTTAGCGTTTCTGATTTAATTGATAAACAATATATTAGAACTACTCCTAGATTAGAACTGAACGAACATGAAGATGTTCAATCTTATATTTTGTTAAATTTTGATAATTTTACCACAAACTCAGTAAATAATCAATTTAGAGATTGTATAATTAATTTTGATATAATCTGTCATACAAAACAGTGGGATCTTAATGACTTAAGAGTTAGACCATTAATGATTGCAGGTTATATAGATGGTATATTAAATTTGGGCAAACTATCTGGTGTAGGTGAAACGGTCTTTCTCGGATGCAACGAGTTAATTTTAGACCAAAATTTGGCGGGATACACTTTATCTTACCAAGTAGTTCATTTTTCAGAAGATGATGCTAAATTAGAAGCATTAGCGAGTCAATGAAAAGAGAAAATATAGTACATAAAATATATTTAGATACTAAAGCGAAGATTCCTTTCCCGCCCGCACAATTAGTAATTTATCAACCTTCTATTGTTGAAATAGCTTTTATAGGAGAAACAAATTTCTTTATGGCTTTGAACGCTTTAACGAAAGACTATAAAAATTCAATGATTAAGGACAATTCTGATTTAGATAGTTTAACGAATTTTGATATAATTATGTCAATAATGAGAGAAAAAACTGAAAATGGAAAATTAATTTTTACAAATGTTTTTCAATTGTTTACATTAATATTCCCAGATTATAAACCTATGATTACTCCAGCTTCTTTTGTTTTTCAAGAAACAAATGTTGAAGAAGGTACTAAACCTCAATTACATATAATTGACAAGAATAATTTTGATATTTTTGCTCAATATTTATATGAAATTTTTGGATTAGGAGCTTTTTTAGGAGATGGAGCAATACAAGACTATAATCCTAGTGGAGACCGCGCTCGCGCGTTAGTAGAAAAGTTTAAGAAGAAACATGAATACTTAGCGCAATTGAGAAAAGATAGAGGAGAAAATACTGCTGTCGCTAGTATTTTAGGTAGATATATAAACATTCTTGCAGTTGGAGAACAAAAAGATAAAAATCAATTAGTTCAATATTCAGTCTATCAACTTATTGAAGAGTTTAAACGCTTCGAATTAAAAGAAGTTTTTGACTATACTACACAAGCCAAAATGGCAGGTGCAAAAAATGTTAAAGACGCTAAGGATTGGATGCAAGACATTACACTTGGCGTTGAATTAGAATAATTAAGGAGGAAAAACAAATGAAATTTGGTGTTCGCGAGTGTGCCAACATAGTGTTCAGAGCTAAGACTCCTACTAATATTGGTAAGTATCAGTTCAAGGCTGGACAACCTGTACTTTATATTGATACAGCAACTACTTCATCTGTTGAGCAAGCTACTACAACTGTTTATGCACAGGGTGGTAGAGGTAATGTTCGTCTTATCTCTTGGGAAGGTGAGAAAACTTTAACATTTACTGTTGAAGATGCTTTACTTTCACCTATTTCTCTGGCAATGCTTTCAGGTGCTGATCTTTTCCAGGGTAGTGCTTCAGTAAGTAAAGTACATTTCCATACAACTACAGCTGGTGCTTCTATGGATATTACAGGAGAGACTGGCGATAAAACAGCTATTATAAATCTTGCTGATTTCTTAGGTAAGGATGAATCTATTTGTGCTACAAACGATTCTCCTATCTACGTTATTGTTACTGATGGTTCTGGTGACTTAACTGGTGAGATGGTTGAAGCTGGAAGTGAAGGCGCTGTTCAAGTTGGTTATATAAGTGGAGGTGCTTTTGTTCCTTCAGATGGATCTAAGCCAAATCAGGCTATTAAAATCACAAAGGCTCAAACAGCTGGCGTTGCATCTTGGGCAGGAACAGGTACAGAGCTTACAGGTAGTATCGCTGTATTTGTTGATTACTACTTAGATAAGGATGCTACATCTGTTGATGAGCTTCAGATTGCTGCTGATAACTTTGCTGGTAACTATTATGTTGAAGCTGATACATTATTCAGACGTAAGAGTGATGGTGTTGATATGCCTGCTAACTTAACATTCCCTAATGTTAAGATTCAGTCTAACTTAACATTCTCTCTTTCAGGAACTGGAGATCCTTCAACATTTACATTTACAATGGATGCTCTTCCAGGATACACATATTTCGACAAGACTAGAGAAGTTCTTTGTGTTATCCAAGTTATTGAAGATCAAACAAATGCTGATAAGGTTATCAACCCAGTTATGCCTCATGACAAAGCATTACAGCATGATGATTCAGAAATCTATGATGCTAAATATATAGGTTATGGAACAACAGCTAGTATTGGTTATGAAACTACTGGTGGAACAAGCGGTAACCCAGCTCCAGGTAGTGATAGAGCTGAAGGCTAATTTTAAAAATAATATGGGAGGTACGTGTAAGACACACGTACTTCCCATTATTTTTTTAGGAAGGTCGTGATGATTTTGGGTTTAATAGGAGATTATATACATTTAACAGCTGCAGGGTATAATATGTATGGTATTTATAGAAAACAAAAAGAAAGTAATTTTAATTTTCAACAAGCTAAAACTACAGAGTTAAATAATATAAAAGGAAAGATAAAAACTGGTGTTGATGTAAAATCAATGGAAGATAAATTAAATGATTTTTTTGCAAATATTAATTCTAATAATCCGTCAATAAATACTGCCTCTATTTTTAATGAAGTTGTTAATCAACTTCAAAGTCAATTTAATAATACTTTAGGTCATATAACTTCAACAGGAGATATTATTATGAGTCAACAAATGAAAGATAACGCTATTTCACAGCTACAAAAACATGCTGTTCAAAATAGTAAAAATCAAAGACTAAGACCAGAAGAAGTAAGAACTAAAGTAAATCAATTGCAACAAGTTTTACAAAACTTAGTTAATTCAACTGAATCTGGAACTCATACTGCTGCTTTAAAATTAGCGCAAGAATTAAAAGAAATTAGGCGGCAAGCAGATGACTTATATGGAAGATTAGTAAATGCAGATAAAATTCCTAGAGGTACTAAAAATGTTTTAGAAAAGGAAAAAAACTTAAAAAATAAAATTAATAATGCAATAACTGCATATGCAGCTTACCCCGCTTTAGCTTTACAAAAAGGAGAATTTTTTGAATATTTAGTGCCTTATGTTATGGGAACTGCAAATGGTTTAGGTCTTAATGAAATAAGAGAATCAATGAATGATATTAAAGTCGGTGGTAAAAATGAGAATATTTCTATTCAAACGGATAATTTTGGTATTGCTGAAGAAGTAGAAGGTGGTTCTCAAATAATTCATAGTTTTAATTTTGATAAGGACGTTTTATCAGTTAAATCTTCTCAAGGTAAGGTTGATATAATATTAGATTTGAACGATGAAAAAATTGGAGCTTCATTAAAAAATATAAATTTGTCAAAGAAAGGGAGTTGGATTCATACTGTTTCTGGAAGTAATTTATTATTCTTTTTACAAGATATACATCCTGACTTTGTTAATCATTATATTAATATTAATGCAACTCATATAGGAAAAGAAAATATTAGTTCTTCTTTGCGTGCGGAAAGTAGACAAGCGATGAAAGCTGTTCTTGCAGCAAAGGCTATAACAGGCGCTAATGCAGGTAGACAAGCCGCAGATGTTTTTATTGTGAATGATAATAAAACTGGAAAAGTTCGTATTGTTACAATGGAAAAAATTATTGATAGTTTGAATAAACTTAAAGATTTATCTGAAGTATCTGTACGATTAAATAATAAAAATATTATGGGACAAAATTTATTTGTTAATAAGAGTATTAGTGATGATGATCGATTAGGTATTCAACGTATTTCAGTTTTATTAAATAGTTTAAGACAAATTCAATTAAGTTCTAGTATATCAGGAGCTTTATTTAAAAATATTCATGAAAGTTAATGATAATTTGACAATTTAAAAATTTTTTGATATAATTATTATATAAGAGTGAGAGAAAAAAATACTATGGACGAAGTATTTATCACTCTTAAAAACATGCTTTTATAAATACGATGTGGAGGATACAAATGTAATCTATAAGAAAAAAGTCTGTTTATAAAAGTAATTAGCGATGCTTTTATTATAAACAGATAGTAAAGGCATCGCTAAATGTTTATAAAAAGGAGATAAAACGAATGAATTTTAATGAATTAGAATTAAAAATAAATGATAAGGTTAGAACCTTAAAATTTAAAAATAAAGATATAAAAGTTAAGCAGTATTTACCTATTCAAGATAAACTTAATTTAGTTCAAATTGCTTTGCAGCAATCTTTGGATGAAGGAGTTTATAATGATGGATTGCTTACTGCATATTTTCATACTTATGTAGTAATGTTCTATACAGATTTAGAGTTTACAGAAGAAGAAAAACAAGATGTTTTAACATTATTTAATTTAATGGATTCAGAAAATCTTATAGGTTCTGTTATTGAGTTAATTCCTCAATCTGAATTTGGTGATTTGTTAGAAATGCTTAATAACCAACAGAAAAATAATATGATTTTTAAACAGTCTGCAGCATATGTTATAGGTCAATTTATAGACGTTCTTCCTTCACAGATGGAGAAGGTCGGTGAAATTGTTAATAACTTTGATCCAAGTAAGTATCAAGCGGTGGTAGATTTTGCAACTGCCGCAAATGGTGGTAGAAATATTGTGACTAATGAACCTGTTGAAAATTAAATTCAGGACATTATAATTTAAATTAGATGCTCTTATTACTATATGTAATAAGAGCATTTTTTTATTTTGCGCAAGATAAAAAATATTCGGATTTTGAAATAAGGAGGAAAAAGGAATGGCTAACGGTGGTAGAATAGATTATACTATCGGTTTTAAAACTGATTCGAGCGGTTTACAGAGTTTAAAAAACCAATTAAATGAAATTTCAAAATTATCTTCGACTCAAATTCAAAGTATGAATCCAAAACTTAATATGAATGAAGCAATTTCGGCTATGCAAAAAGTTCGAATTGCAATAGAAGAAATAAAACCAGCATTAGATAAATCTTTTGATACAACCACAGGAGTAGTAAATTTACAAAAATTACAATCTTCATTACAAAAATTAAATTTAACAGAAATTCAAAATAGATTTAATGCTATTGGACCTCAAGGACAGCAAGCATTTTTAAAGATTTCTAAAGCTGCTTTGACAACAAATGTAGCATTAAAAGAAACTTCTAGTTTTTTAGATAAAATGGGCACCACTTTTATTAATACTATAAAATGGGGTGTTGCTTCAAGTGTTATGAATAATTTTACAGGAGCTGTTCAGCAAGCTTATGGGTATGTTCAACACTTAGATACATCTTTAAATGATATTCGTATAGTAACAGAAAAGTCTGCTGATGAAATGGATAATTTTGCAGTAAAGGCTAATAAGGCTGCTAAATCATTAGGTCAATCAACGACAGCTTATACTGAAGCTGCTCTGATTTATTATCAACAGGGTTTGTCAGATGAAGAATCTCAGGCTCGTGCGGAGACCACTCTTAAAGCTGCTAACGTTACCGGACAAACAGGACGTGAAGTTTCAGAAGAGTTAACTGCTGTTTGGAATGGTTATAAAGTAACAGCTGAAGAAACTGAATTATATGTTGATAAACTTGCTGCAGTTGCTGCAAGTACAGCATCTGACCTAGAAGAATTATCAACAGGTATGTCAAAAGTAGCATCTGCTGCAAATGCTATGGGTGTAGATGTTGATCAATTAAACGGTATGTTATCAACTATTATATCTGTGACGCGTCAAGCCCCTGAGACAGCGGGTACTGCACTTAAAACAATTTTTGCTCGTATAGAAGATTTAAAAATTAGTGGTGAAGACGAAGACGGTGTTAAACTTGGAGATGTATCTTCTACTCTTGATGAAGTTGGTGTGCATATTATGGATGCACAAGGTAATATGCGTGATCTTGGCGAGGTTATTGAAGAAGTCGCTAGTAAATGGGATACATGGACTAATGCTCAACAAAACGCAATAGCTCAAGCTATGGCTGGTAAAAGACAGTATAATAATTTACTTGCTCTTTTCAATAATTGGGACATGTACACTTCTGCAGTTGAAACTTCTCAAAATGCAACGGGTACTTTACAACGGCAGCAAGATATTTATATGGAATCAACTGCCGCCCACATCCAAGAGTTAAAGACTGAATGGGAAGATTTATATGATTCTATTTTAGATGCTGATACTATTAATACAGTTCTTGATGGTTTAACAAAAATACTTGATAAGATTACAGATGTTATAGATGCTATTGGTGGAGGTAAAACTTTAATTACTGGTTTAATAGCTTTAATTACTACAAAATTTAGTAAACAGGTTTCCTCTATTTTTACGCCTATGATAAAGAATATGCAAAATGCAAAAGCAAATGCAGAAGTATTACAAGGTGTATTAAGAAATATTCAAGTTCAACAAGAAAATGGTGTTATTAGTGGTAAAGCTGCAGAGATTATGGCAAATACTCAAAAGGAAATGAGTCAATATTGGAGTATTATGTCAGAAGAGCAAATAAATGCAAGTCAGAATACTATAAGGGAAATTGGAGACTGGGAAACTAAACGTGAAACTATTGATCAAACTAAACAATCATTACAATCATATATTGGTCAATTAAAAAGTGCCTCAACTTTACAAAAAAGCGTAAACGCATCTGATATATTAAGTAATGGTAGTGCCGCAAATTTAACAGTTACTAAATTTTTAGAATCTCAATCTGCAACAGCTATAGAGGCTCAAAATAATTTTTCAAAGCTTACAAAAGAAGCTCAAAGGTTAAATACAACTATAAAAGCTGCTCAAGGAGATACTGATAAACTTGGAAAAATTAATTTTTCAAATTTTGAAAAAAGTTTACAAAATGCTCGTGATAGTGTTGCTGAATTAAGAATTCAAGCTAATAAAGGCTTAATTGATGAAAGTGTTGCAGACAAAGCAGAGCAAGCATTACGACGAATTGAAGAGCGTTTTGAAAAAATAAAAAATCAAACTAGTCAAGGATATACTGTAACATTTAATAAGAGTATGTTACAATCTTTAACCACTATTAATGGACAATTAGATAAAACTAATGTAAAATATCAAGAATATATTAAATTATTAAAAGAAGCTGGTCTTACAGAGGCTCAAGCCGCAGAAGAATTAGAAAGGCTATATAATAGTTTAAATAGAAATGATTTAGCTTTAGAAAAACGTACTCAAAGTATTTCAAAAATAATTGGAGGATTATCTTCTTTAATTTTCACAATACAGTCAATATCTAATATAGGAGATGTTATAACAGATGAAAATTTAACAACCACTGAAAAATTTTCTCAAGCAATGACTTCTCTTGCTATTAGCGTACCTATGTTTTTGACTGTTGTATCAAATTTAAAAGACGGATTAGTTGGATTAATAGGTCCTACTTTATTAAACGCTGCAGCGGAACAAGATTTAATTGGTGCTAATGGTAAAGCAACTGCGTCAGGAGCAGCTTTAATAGGGGTTAAAAAAGGTGAAATAGTTACAACAGAACAGTTAATTATTGTAAAGCTTAAAGAAATAGCAATAATGCTTAAAGAAAAAGCTGTTTTACTTTTAACAAATCCTCTTTTTATTCTTGCGGCAGTGGCTGTTACTGCACTTACCTCTGCTTTAATCGTGTCTGTAAAAGCGCATAAAGATGAAGTTGAAGCAATAGAAAAATCAAATGATGCATCTATTGAAACTATTAAAACTAAACAAGAAGAAAGAAAAGCTTATGAAGATACAGCGAATTCTCTTCAAGATTTAGTAGATAAATATAGAGAAGGAACAGTTTCTCAACAAGAGTTTAATGAACAAAAAGCAGAGTTATTAGCTAATTTAGATGCTGAAGGGCGAGCAGCTTTAAATGTAAGTAATAATTGGGAAGAAGCTACTAGAAGCCTTTCTAAATATAGGAGTTTATTAGCTGAACAAACAGCTAAAGAAGCTGAAGAAAGTGCAAGATTAAGAGCTGAAAATGCTTTAATAACTGCTGATAAAGGCGTTGGTAAGTATGATACTTCAACACAAACTTTTTCTAATGAAGGCTTTCGTACTTTAACCAAGGGAATTGTTTCTGGGCTTTCAGGAATCAATCCTGCTTTAGGAGCAGCAGCCACAACAGGTTATACCATTTTTAATAAAGACTACTATGAGTCTTTAGATAGATTAGATAATTATTTACAAGACACTGAAACTAGACTTGACAATATTGTTGATGATGCTGGTAACTTAAGATTAGATGTTAATAATCCACAATCAATTGTAGATTTTGTTGATGCTGTTGACAAAGCAACCCAAGCGGGTGTTAAATTAGATGAAAGTATTACAAAACAAGCTGCTGAAATAAGATCGAGTGGAGCATATGCTGAATTAGCAGCTGATTTAGCTACAGCAAGAACTGAAACTGAAAAAAAGTATGGAGCAGATTCAGGCATAGATTATGCAGAAACTTTAGAAGAAGGACAAGCTGCATACGAGCAATTTACAGAAAATTTAATTAAAAACGAAGGATATACTTTACAAGAAGCAAACGATGCATGGGTAAAATATTTATCAGGATTAGATTCAGAAGTAGCAACTCAAATGATTAGTCTACAAACTGACTATGATTCTATAACAAGTGCTTTTGCATCTAAATTTCAAGGAGATTTTAATACAAGTAATTTTAAAGCTGAAGCAGATGAAGTTTTTAAATATTTACAAGATAATAATTTAACAGAAGGAATTCATTTATTTACCCCAGAAGAATGGGAAGACATGATTATTGGCAACATGTCTACTGAAGAAATAGGTAGGCTTGTTGGAGAAAAACTTGATGAATCTATTCGAAATGGATTTGAAGCTTTTAAAGAAAAAGCTGGTGAAAATGAAGATAATTTACAATCTTTACTGCAAGAAGCTTTAAATGGGGATGTAGATACTTCTGAAAAATCTGCATATGTTCAGATAAAGAATTCTTTAGAAGATTTATTAACTTATTATCCAGAATTACAAGAACAAGCAGATATTTTTAACAATGAGGCAATTATAGGTACTGAAAAATGGACAAATGCTGTTTATGCATTAAAAGATGCTTATAATGATTTAGATTTTGCAAAGAAAGTAGACTCTTATTCAGAAAAACTTGAAAAATTAAATAGACAGCTTGAGAGAGAAGAAAAAGGTACTGAAGAAGTTTACAAAGGGACTACTGGTAAATATAATGAACGTGGTCAGTTAGAAGTTGAGACAGAAACAATAGAACTGGTTCCTGATACAAAGCTATTTACAGAAACAGTTGAAGATTTAATGGAAGCTGATTATGCTATTAACATTGAAATAGGTGCTGATGTAGAAGATGGATTTGATGACATTGTCAAAAGCATGGAAAATGTTGACAGTATGGCTGATAAAATCGGAGAAGATTTTATTGTTTCAGCTGAAAACATTACAGAAGTAGCAGAAGCTTTTCCTGGTATATTAGAAGGGTACACTGATTTAGGTGATGGAACTATTCAGCTTAACGAAGAAATTGCTCGTTCAGCGATGAATGCAGCAAGTGAAGCTGAAATTGCTTCTACTGAACAATTTGTCACAGAGGCAGAAAATGCTAATAAAACTCTTCAATTAAAGAAAAATCATTATCAGACTATGCTTGAGACAGCTCAAAAAGCAAGTAAAGGTGAAATTGATGCAGCAAAAGCAAAAACTGATATTGATGCAGAGTTAAATAAGATAGAGTCAATTAATAATGATATAACTGCAGAAAATGCAACTGAAAACGCTTATGATGTTGCCGAAGATAGTAAAACAAATGCTGAAGCAGTATCTAATAACTGGGAAGGTGCATATACGAATATGGCTAACGCTTCTTTTGAGGCAGCAAAAACAGCCATTGAAAATGCTAGGCAAGTTGTTGAAGCTAATAAAACTGGTAAAGGTAAAGCTGTTCAAAGTAAAAATTTAAGAACTAATTGGCAAGGTCAAACTGGAAAGAAAACAAGCATTGATACTTCAACAAGTGGATATAAAAGCTCAAGCAATGCTGATAAGACTGATGAAGAATATTTTGCTGAAATAGCGTCTTACGCTCAACAGCAAATAGATGCTATAGATAAAGAGATAGCGGCTAACGAGGCTATGGCAGTGGAAGCCGCCGCTCGATTAGGAAGTTCAGCAACTAAAAATTCAAATGTTGGAAAGAAAACGGGTGACGATTCAGGCAGTTCAGGTTCTGAAAAAGAAGCTGACCATGAGGATTATCTTGAACATGAAACAGACCTTTATCGAGCAATAAACGAAGAACTTGATGATATAGAGTCTACTTTAGGACGTATTCAAGAATTTGACGACCATAGCTGGGGACTCACTGCAAAGAAAGCTTTAGAACAAGAAAACAAACTGTTAAAACAACAGCTTGATATGCTTGAAAAGAAAAAAGATACTTATGAACGTGATCTAGGCGCAAGACGTGGTGCATTAGAAAGTCAAGGTATTAATTTCTCTGAAGACGGTTCTGTTATGACTAATGCAGAAGATAAAATTAATCAACTTTACGGTGAATATAATGCCATGGTTGATAAATATAATGCAATGTCAGCAGATGACCAAGAGAGTTTTAAAGAAACTCTTGAAGCTAAAAAAGATTCTATTGATGAAATTGAAGATGCTATTGATAAGTATGAAAGTGGCTATAATGACTACAACAGTGTTCTTGATGAATTACTTGATACTCATTATGAATTAATTGAAAATGAAGTTAATCATTTTAACGCTGATATAGATGTGCATCTTGAATTGGATGAAGCAGAACAGGAATGGAACGATTTTTGGTATGAAGTAGTTAAAGATATAGAAGATGAAGATTTTGCTGGTAGAATAGCTCAGAGTGTTGGAAAATTAAATACTCTAATTGGTACAGTTGGAAAGACTAGAGATAGTCAGGTTGCTGAGTTAACAGATCATTTAAATGAGGTTACTGCGGAAGTTAGAGCGCAGATTGCGGCAGCCGCACGTGGAGGAGAAGGAAGTTTATTCCAAGACGATAGCGCCCTTTCTAAAGAAAATTTAGAGAACTACCGTGATCAACTCATGGACGCCGTCCGCACCGCAAAAGAAGAAATTGATGAAATGGCTGATACTTATCTTGAAGCTCTTGATCACGCACAAGACTTAATTGATGATCAAGTTGAGGGATGGGAGGCTATTGGAGATCATATTGAACATGACCTTGAGTTAATTCAAATGGTTTCAGGTGATAAAGCTTTTGATGCTTTAAATAAACAATTTGAACAGCAATATAAAAATAATCTTCAGTTAATTCAAACTCAAAGAATGAGCACTGAATATTGGCAAGAGCGTATGAAGTATTATGAGCAAATGATGGCTACCGAACAAGAAGGTAGTGAAATGTATAAAATGTACTCTGATGCTCTTGAAACAGCTTCTGAAAACTATCGAAAAGCAGTTAGTGATTTAGATAAAACAGTTGAAGATGCTTTAAAGAAACTTGAAGAATGGAGAAAGAATCAAGTTGCTGAAATAACCGACTCTCTTGATAAAGCATTATCTAAGAACATGGGTCTTGAAGATTTAAAGAAACAATGGGATTTAGTTGTTGAAGAACAAGATTATTATTTAGATAATGTTGAACGTGCTATTGAGATGGAAGGACTTCAAAATGAGTTTGATGATGTTCTTAATGCCATGGATGCGCGAGGTGCAAAACAACAAGAGTTCTTAAAATGGCAAGATGAAGAATTAAGAAAGCTTAATGAAAAGAACAAATTAACTCAATATGATATAGATGAAGTTAAAGCAAGACTTGAACTCAAACGACAAGAACTCGCTTTAGAAGAGGCTCAACAAAATAAGAGTAATCTAAGACTTCGTAGAGATAGTCAAGGTAATTATACTTATCAATATGTTGCTGATGAAGGTAA
Organism: Methanobrevibacter sp.; assembly: GCA_017652345.1. The sequence continues at coordinate 38,059 of JAGCBE010000347.1, read as the reverse complement.
TGTTGAAGACGCTGAAGATAAAATGCTTACAGCAAAACGTGAATGGTATGAACTTGTTAAAAAGAGAAACGAAGAAACTACTAACGAAGTAATTGATATTCGTAAAAGATTACTTGAAGCAGAAAACGAAATGGCAGAAGCACTTGCCGCACATAACGAAGAAGCTTATAACAATGCAAAAGCTAGATATGAGTTCTTGATTGAATACGAGAAGGAGCTCATGGAAGAAGGAGAGAAAGCTAAAAGAGATTTCTACTTTGGTACAGCAGAATTCTTTGCAGATGTTAATGATAATCAAATTCTTCCTATGTGGGATACGACTATTCAGAACATGATTGACAGATGGGATAATGGTGGTCAAGACAGTTTTATTGGAGCAACCATTTCCGCAGTTAATAACTTAGAAGAAGTTCAAAGACAATTTGGAAATCATACTGAAGAGATTTTAACTACTGCTGGTATTAATTATGAAGATTTAGTTAATAATGGTATTGACCCAACTACAGAAGCTCTTGAGGATATGCAAGATAGTAATGATGTATTAAATGTTTCTCTTGAAGAAACCAATGATTTAATGAATCAACTTGCTGATGAATTAATGGTTGCTATTGACGCTTACAACAGTTTAAAAGATGCGGCAGTCAACGCTATAAGAGAAGCAAATGATGCTCTTGAAACTCTTGCAAGAACAGCTATTGAAACATCACAACAGGTTCAAAGTGCAATAGCAGCTGCTCAAAGGGCGGCTAATGTGATGGATAATTTAAAAACAGTCGCTAATTCAAGAGTTAATGGAGATGGTGGCTCAGGACCTTATGGATCATCAACAAATAATAAACAAGCTAAAGTCTATAGTGTTGGATCATATACAAGAGATAAAAATGATTATGAGTCTTATTATGTATCAGCAAACGGTCAACAATATGGTCAATATATTAGAGCTGAAAGTGCAAAAAAGGCTGCTGAACTTATTGATGAAGAATGGTTAAGAAAATATGGTTTATCTGGATATGAAGTTATAAGTGGATACGCTACAGGTGGTTATACAGGCGAATGGAATAATGGTTCTGATAATGGACGTCTTGCAATCTTACACCAAAAAGAACTTGTTCTTAATGAATCAGATACAACTAATATATTAAATGCAGTTAAAGCTGTTAGAGATATAGTTAGTGCGCAAGCTTCACCAAACTTTAGTGGAGTTGCTGATTCTATTGCGAACATGGCTGCTATGCAAGCTAGTGCATTTGCTCAAATTGGTTCGAGTATGTTAAGTGCAATAGCTTCATCAGTTAATAATAATAATTCAGATATTTCAAATTATCGTAACATGACAGTTAATGCAGACTTTAGTGGGGTTAGAAGTGCAGATGCAATTTACCAAGCTCTTAGAGAACTTGAAAATTATGGTGCTCAACAAGCATATTCATCTGCTCCACATGCTAATAGTAGTTATTAAAACTTTGCGGGAGTTGCTTAAAACAAAGCAACTTCCGCATTTCTTTTTGGGCAAAAATAATTAATTTTATTTAAATAATTCTTATATATTTTATAAGCAAAAAAGAGAGAGAAAAGGAGGTTCTGTTAATGATGCATATTGATAATTCGCAAGGAATGTCCCCTGAACAAGTTAAACAGACACTTACTAATTTAATTAATAAAAGTGCTGAAAAAGTTGCTTCAGAAGGTAAGTATGATAGAACAATCTTAGCGAAAATACAATATTGTTCGGATGCAGTTTTAGGTCAGTATAAAATCCAGTATCAAAATGGATATTATACTGCATATGCTATAAATAAAACTGCTCAATATAATGATGGTTCATTAGTATATGTAACAGTGCCTGGAAACGATTTAAACAATCGTTTGTTTATTCAAGATTTGGCTACTAATGATAGTAGTCAAAAAACTTATTTAACAAATTTAGAAGGCGATCAACAATATGCTGTAACTGGACCAAATTTTATTAATAATACAATAGATGAGGATGGTCTTAACATGTCTAGTCATTGGGATATGACTAGAGGTAGAGAGGTCACTTATTATGAATATAGTGATGTTGGATATAATCCAAATAATAAAATAAGTTTAATCAGTATTGCAGAAATTACTCATGCTATTAGGAATGGAGATGGTTTTATTCGTTTTGGTGCAGAGTTTAAAACCGATTTAGCAGATGATAGAAAATTACAAGGTAATTATGGAATTAGATTAGTTTTAGTATTTGATAATGTAAATCCAGTTACTCAAGAAAGAACTGAATATACTCAAACTTATCAATTAGATACTTTTAAAATGGACGGTGCTCCATTTGAATTTACTGATTATGCACCTCGTTATCAATATTGGGAGATAGATAAAGATAACTTCAAAAGAGTTCAGTCAATATCTGGATTTGTCACAGGGTTCCCGCAAAGTGAGATTGAACCTATTGATATATTTGTAAAAAATATAAGTATTTATTCTGCACAGAAGTTATATGATTCAGTTGCAAATGATGATTATGTAGTAAAAGTACTTGATCCAAATGGAAGTTTGTTTGGTTTAGACGACTCTGTTACTTCATTACCTTTTGAGGCTAAGTTTACTGTTCGCGGGAATGAGGTATCTGATGAACAAAAGAATGTAGAATATTATTGGGCAAAAAAGAATATTGCTGTTGATAGTGTTGGTCATCCAAAATATTTAAAATATTTTGGTCCAGGGTGGCAGTGTTTAAACCAGAACGAAATTTCTCGTGTTTCTGCAGATGATCCTTCTGTTGAAGAATTAAAGGATTTTATCGTAGACTCAGATGAATTTCCTATTGGCTATAAAGGTATTGTTAAATGGATTAGTAGTAAAAACATATCTTTACCAAGAACTCTTTGTAAAGGTAGACAAACTATTATAAAATGTTGTGTTGTTTATGAAAATAATCAATATTATAGTAGAGAATATATTGTAACAAACATAAATGGTTATTATATATTATTAAATTCAAGTAATGGAACTGAATTTTATAACGGTAATGGATATACAACACTAACTGCAGGTGTGTTTAAAACTGAAGTTGTTGGTGCGGGAGATGCAGCTACATATAAACCGACACCTTCACCTTATTCAATAAATAGTAAAATTTCTTATAAATGGGAAGTTGTTAATAACGGAGTATCAACACTACTTCCCGCAACTGCAAGCTCAGATTTATATGAAAGTCAACCAGATTGGTCTACTACTAAACAAGGTGAAATTTATAGAAATCTTGAAGATACTGTTGAAGTAGATGAAAGTACTGTTAATAGTTACTTACAACAGCTATCTGTCGATACAGGTATTGAAAAAATATTATTATCTTGTTGTTTAGAGCGTTATAATTATTATAACGATAAAGCAAATGATCCTGAGCTTACTGATGTAACAAAGAAAAATCGTGCTATAAATCGTAGAAATGCAATTATTTCTAATTGGCAGAATTATTTAGATAGTAGATATAATGAAGATTTTTCTAATGATATGGGATTATATATTCTTGGTCCAAGTAATGTGACCGCCGAATATACAACTTTAACAGAAGAAGACTTGAAAAAATTATATGACAGCGGAATTGATCCACTTGACACTATTGTTGATGCGGTAGAAATTAATTCTATTGAACATTTATTTAATGAATCAACACCTTATCAGCCATATCAACAAAATACATTATATAATTTTCAAATTAGTAAGATTGCACAACAAGCTGTGTTTAAAATTACAGCTCTTTTGACTGAAGATGGTTTTACTGAAGCTTTAGAAACAAAAGAGATTGCTATTAATAATACTGAAGGTTCTGGTTTAAAATACAATTTAGAGATTGTAAATGGTGACCAAACTTATATGTATGATGCTGGCGGAAAAGCACCTAAAATTACAATTAGACCACTTAGTTACAGACTCTATGATAAAGGTGGTGCATTGGTATTTGATAGTGCTGGTGAAGATTCTGAGTTAGTTGTAACTAAAACAAAACCTCAATGGAATTTTTATAGAACTTCAACTTTATTAACCACTAAATACAGCACAGATTTAAGTATGCAATATAGAATTGATACAGATTTTTCAGATAAAGCAATTTTATCAAATGCTGCAATATTTTATTATGATATTGCATCTGATTTTAATGTAGATTATAAAGAGCGTAGTAATATTGAGTTATCAATCACTTACTTAGATGAAACCTATACAGCTTCAACTCATTTTACTTTTGCTAAACAAGGCGACCTAGGTACAAATGGAACAAATATGGCTTTAGAAATAGAAGATCCTATCTATGAACAGTATAGGTCTGATATTTTAACTAATTATATGTATTCTAGGTTTAAACAAATGTCTGGTGCAGAAATTACTTCTCAACCAGACGAAAGACATTTAAAAAATACTTACATGTATGCTACAAAAGTATTTACTAATATGGATGGATTAGTTACTGAGGTTACTAACTTTGATGAAGGTGACTTTTGTAATTTACGATTTGCCCATGGAGTAGAAGAAGATCCTGACCTGCCACCAACTAACCCAATGCATTTTAAAGTGCATGGTACAACAGCAACTACCATTTACGGTTATTGGTACGAGAATGGAACTCATACTTTGGTAGATGCAAGTTCTAAATGGTATGCAAGCGGCGGCGAGCATAAAGACGTGCAAGACCAGACTAAATATGGAAGAAGTCGTATTTATGATAGAGCTTCATTCCAATTAAGTTCGAGTGCTGGCTCTTCAGTTAACTTAACATTGATACCACCTACGGGAGTGTCTGAATCTGAATATGTATATTATAAACCTTTTGATATTATTTATAGAGAAAATCAGAAAGATTATGAATGGACTGCTAATAATGTAGTTCAATGTACGGCAAAAAGAGTTTTAAATGGTCAAATTGACCCTGACACACAAACACCTATTAAACGTACTAATTATGGATATTATCAAATACCTTTCTTCTATTATGCTTATTATAAAAATAGAAATGGTAGATTTGTAAATGAAACTCCTGAAAACCTTGATCCCGCAAGACATTTTGTTATAACCGGCGGATATGATGAGGTTGTTTATGGTGCAGATGGTTTTAATCCTCAGTATAATGGTTTACAGCCTTTTACTTTACATTTATTTGATGCTGAAGGAAATGATATTTCTGATACAGTGTTTTCAAACAATAGAGCTACTGTTACATGGAATACTTCGTATGGATTCAGAGAGGAACCTGTTGTAACTGCAGCTCCCGCTTATAATACCTATGGAAGAGATGTTAATTTATATAATAAATATTGTACTTATAATAATAAAACTTATAAGTGTATTAAAGACCATACTCCAAATGAGTATGTAGCGATAAGAGACCCTAAGTACAATACTATAATTAAAGAATATAATAAAAATACCACTCCAGGTAATTATGATTTTATCACGCCTTATTGGGAAGAAGTTGCTACTGGTGATTTAAATGGACAAACTAGAAAATTAACACCACCTCCTTCTTATGAAGCTTGTGCTGTTGATAGTTTATTTAATTCATGGATTAGTGTAAAAGTTGTTTATAATACAGGTAGTGAAAAAATTGAAGCTGCTGCTTTAATTCCTATTAATGTATTATGTAACGTTTATGGTTCAGATGAAATTAATGCTTGGGACGGTAAGAAAACACTTGTTGATGATGGATATATTATTAGTTCAAAAGCAAGTGCTGGTATTAAAAATGATGATAATACTTTTACAGGTATTACTCTTGGTAGAAAGATGATTACCAATGGAACTACTGATGATGACGAAGTTGGTTTATTTGGATATGGTAAATATTATGATGGCGCGAGCGGTCGTTCAGGGTATGGTCAGACCTTGTTCCTGGATGCTAAAACCGGTCTTGCCGCATTTGGACCTAGAGGGTCTACCCAGATTATACTTAATCCTAAAGTACCTGCTCCAAATAGTAGAGATGAAACTTGGTCAAGATTAGCTGGTTGGTATTTCAGTCCTAATTATTTATATAAACCACTTTGGGCAGATGATAATTATATTTCTAGCTCAGGTGATGATTTTATGGATAGAAATAATAGCAGTTATTTTAATACTAATCCTCCAGATGCAGATGGTGTTAAAATACCTGGTTCTGTTGGTTTATATGTCCCAGGCTCTGAGAGGTCTGGTGGGCTAACTGCTGATACAGTATTTATGTGGGCTTCTGCCGCAAATATTAGTTCAACTTCTTTTGATGACCATGGTGGTTTAACAGCGTTAAAGAAGTTAATATCTAGTATTAAGAGCTTAATGATTAGAGAGGATTTCCCTCTAGCATATCCATTAACGGCTGTATCTAAACAGATTAAACCTTCTATATTAACTTATTCAACCTTAAGAAACTACACTCAATTAAGACAAGTGTATAGCAATGATAATGATATAATAACATTACTTAATTCATATTTTGCAACTTGGTCAAATATGATTACTGCTATTCAACAAGATGGAAGAGACGAAGGTCTTTATGACGATGTACGAACTGCCGCTTATAATATTAGTGTAGATTTTGCTAATGAGTCATTTCCTACTGTTGTTAGAGATGGCGTTTCAGTAACACCTGTAAACGTAGATGGAATTACAATAGAAAATATAGTTGATATTTTAATGTGGTATGTTAATTCACCTGAACCTTCTGTAACAGAGCAGAGTGAAATAATATCAACCTTAGCTGGACATATTGACATTTATTTAGATGCTTATGCTGCTTTTGCTAGAAAAGTTTATACTGTATTAACAACAGAAGCTAATACTCTTGAAACTATTGTTCAACAATTAGTAACTATGATTAACACTAAAGGGGTTAGAGTTAAACTTCTTCAGACATGGAATACTTCTCATCCTTATGTTGGTGATTATGATGAAGATGGAGTTACTATTAATAACGTTGCTCAATTACAAGATTATTATATTAGACCTGCGGTTGGTGCAACTGAAGATCAGCAAGGATATATTACAAGCTTAAATGAAAAGTTAGTAAATTATATTAATTTACATACTGAATATGAGCAGTGGAGAGCACAATACTTAAATGATGGTCAAGCAATAAGTTATTTAGATGATAATTCTAAAAAGCGCAAAGCTAATTTTTATTTAACTTATGGCGGAGAGCTTCATTGTAATAAAGTTGATGTATCTGGTAAAATTGCTGCTAAGACTGGTTATATTGGACCAGATAATGCTCATAGTTTACAAATATCAACTTATCATTACGATAAGCAAACTGGTAAAACTCAGTTTTATCTATTGTATAATGATAAGTTTAGAGTTAAAGGTTCTGATGCAGATACCGTTCCTTCTGTTTATATAGATGGAACTATTATGGCTCGTTCAGGACAAATCGGTAATGCTGCAGAAACAGCTGATGGTTCTGATAGACATACTGTATTCATGGAATATAACTGGTATCCTCGTAAACTTCCAGATAATGACTCTAAATGGAGTGATGAAACTCAATCTGGTTCAAGTTATAGAAGTCCAGAATGGGATACTACACAAGGTAAAATCGTAAAATATGCTTTATGGCATCCATATTTCTCAATCATTGATTCGCCAGGTGGTGCAAAAAATTATAAAGCAGATGGAACTACTGTTGATTTTACATATAGCGCTGGAGATACTGCTTTTATAGGACGTGTATATGCACAAGGTGGTAGAATTGGTGATTGGATTGCAGATCAAACTCATAATATGCTTAGAGATCCTTATGCAACTATTAAGTTCCATCCTGTGACAAGTAGCGTTTTAAGGTCAGGTTATTTAAATTGTGGTAAAACTATTATATATGGTGATGGTTCTATTAATGGAGCTTGTACAACTCCAGCTTCAAGTGTTGGTACATTACCTTCTAACCCTGTTTGGTGGATTACAGCTGATGGAGAAGCTCATTTTACTAACCCAAATTCAGACATAAGAGGTAAAACAATTCGAGTTGGCGGTGCTACTATAACAGAACAGGTTTGGGATTTACCAGTTGGAGCTAAAGTTAAATGGGGTAATGCAGAACTTGGTATTGGTGAAAGTGGTTTTAGCTTTAATGAAGGAGCATCATTTGCAAAGGACGTTCATTTTACAAAGGGCGCAACTTTTGGAGAAGAAATAAGCATTAATGGTGGAGACACTTTCTTAGGTTCAAGACTACATTTTGCTATGAGCGATATACAAGTTGGACCAGGTAGTGCAGTGTTACCTGCAACTGAAATGAGAGGAAATTTTAATTGTAATAGTTATAATATTACAAATGCTAGCAGTATTTATTGTAATAATATATATGTAGGTAATAAAGATATTTATTCTTATATTAGAGAGGTTGTTTCAGGATACCTTGGAGGCGGAAATGTTGTTACAGATGTTACTTATTCAACAAGACAAATATCTGGAGAAACAGTTGTAACAGGTATAAGCGTTACAAAAACACAGCTTTAAAAAAGGAGATAAAAGGAAATGAATAATAATGATATAAATTTAACAATAGAAAGTACTAGACAGTCAATAATCAATATGGTAAACCAATCTGGTTTACCTATTGGTGTTGTCTACTACATGTTTAAAGATATAATGACAGACTTGTCAGAAGCATATACTAGCTATTTGACAAAGACTGAAAGAGAGGCTGTCAAGGCTGCACAGGAGGCAGCAGCCGCAAAGCAAGACATAGAAGAAGATTCTGAGGACTAATTTAATTAATTGCAAAGCCAAAAGTTATATATTATAAAGAGATTTATAAAGGGGGACAACTAGAAATGAAGACACTAATAGACTTACTTACCCAATTTACACCATGGCAAATAATTCTCTTTATAATATTATTGGCTGTTGCATTTAAAGAGGTTAGTGATTTTGTAGATTGGTTTAAACAAAAAACAAATAAAAGAGATGAATCTCTAAAAATGGACTATGAAATGAAACAAGAAAATGAAGAACGTTTAGATAGATTAGAAACTAATATGGATAAATTAACTGAAAATGTAGATAATATGACGGGTAAAATTGATTTATTAGTTAGTTCTGATAGAGATGCAATAAAAGCTTTTATCACAAGAGAACATCATTACTTTTGCTACAAAGTAGGTTGGATTGATGATTACAGCCTAGATTGTTTGGAGCATCGATTTCAACACTATCAAGAAGAACACGGAAACAGTTTCATCGAGGGTTTAATGAATGAGCTTCGTGCTCTACCAAAAACAGAACCTAAAAAAGATGAATAATAATATATTTTGAGACACAAGGAGGTTAATAACATGGCTATCGTAGCGGAAACAAGGTTATTTCCACCAATAATAACACCTTATTTACCAGCAAAAAATATTGAGTCAGTTAATACTGGTATAGATATTCTTTTTGATATAAATGAATTAAATGACGAAAGTATAATTGAAGAAATTCATGTTATTATCACTCGTCAATCAAATTATAAAAGTCTTTTTAATTCGGATTATCCACTAGGTATTTATCCTATTGCTGCAACTTCAGAGATACTAGAAGCTGGAGTAGTTCATGTTCCTGAGACAATTTTGACTTGCTCACAATTAAATTTTAATGAATATTATAAAGTTCAATTAAGATTTTCTAGTATTGAAGCATGTGTTGGTTTAACAGGAGCAGCATTATCTGATGCACTTTTAAATGAATCTAATATGGCTCAATTTTCAGAATGGTCTTCAGTTAGCGCGATGCGTTTTATTGCTGAGCCAACAATGACTTTAAGAGGAAATATAGAAGGTGATTCAAATATAATGACACCAAATAATTCCTCTCCATATAAATTAACCTCTCATTATTTAGAGGTTTCTGGTAGATTTACTAAAGAAGGAACTACTAATGTTATTTTAGATACTAAAACATTTAATAAAAAAGATGATAAAGAATATTTATCAACATGGAAAATCGAAGTTTTAGATCCTAATAACGAAGTTCTTGTCGACAGTGGAACTCAGGTGGTTAATTATAGAGGAAGTACTATTAATGAAATAAAATACAATGTTCCTTATTATTTTGAAACTAATATAAATTATAAGGTTGTTTTAACAATAACAACCGCAAACTTATATACAACTTCTTTCGAGTATACAGTAAAAACAGAAAAAGAAGATAATAACTGGGGTAGTCAAACAGATATTAATGAATATACTTCATTAGACAGTGTAATTGGTAAAGTTAATATTTCATTTGAAGCACCACAAGGACAGACGGTTCCCGCAGGTGGTAAATTAGTTGTTCGAAGAGCAAGTAGGGATGATAACTTTACTTATTGGACTCAAATTTGGAGCTATTCAATCACAACTCCAATTTCAGATAGTGCACCTGTTGTGTTTGATGATTTTACTATTGAAAGTGGTAATATTTATAAATATGCTATTACTTATACTAATTCTAGTGATGAAAGTTATAGTATTACAGAAGGACCAATTTTATCTATATTTGACCATGCTTTTTTAACAGGTGAGGGAACTCAACTATGCGTTAAATTTAATCCTAATATAAATAGTTTTAAAATTAATGTATCTGATAATAATGTTACTACTATTGGTGGTAAGACACCTTTTATTAATAGAAATGGTAATATGTATTATAGAAGTTTTGCTTTAACTGGAACTATTGCTTATGAAATGGATGTTGAACATCAATTTGCAACAAGAAGTTCTATTTATGGTGAATGGATAAATGTATATGGCTCATATTTTGTAAACAGATATATTAATCAACAGAATGATAGAATAACTCAAAGAGAATTTAGAGAACTTGTTATGGATTTCCTTTATAGTGATAAACCTAAATTATTTAGGTCTACACCAGAAGGTAATATCCTTGTTCGATTAACTGATGTAAGTTTGACACCAAATCAACAATTAGGACGTATGATTTATGATTTCTCTTGTGTTGCAACAGAAATTGGTGATTGTTCTATTGAAAATTATAAATTATATGAAATTCAAGATTTTGGTGAGTAAGGAGGGATTATATGAAGAAATCTTATCCTTATTTACAAGATTATATCTTTTTAGATAAATTATATACTCAACATAATCAAACTACTTATGCTCAAATTACCATATTGGACTGGTATGAAAGACCTCTTCAAGAAGTTCAAGGAAGGGTATTAAGCGGTACTATTTCACTTAATGGTGATTCGAGTGTTCGTAGAACTGCAAATTTAAGTATTAAGATTTTAAATAATGATGAAATCTATACTAATATTGATAGTTTATTTTCTATTAATAAAAAAGTTTTTGTTGAGTCAGGTTTAAAAAATAATTTAAGACATTTGGGACAAGATTATTATCCAAGCGATGACACCATATGGTTTCCGCTTGGATTATTCGTTATCACTGGTTGTTCGTTAACTCATGATGCAACTGGAGTTACATTAAGTCTACAACTTAGTGACAAAATGTGTCTATTGAATGGTACTGCGGGAGGCATCATTCCCGCATCTACAAACTTTGAATCTTATGATACTCTTGGTCCTGATGGCGATTTACATACAGAATATATTAGAATTAACCAAATGATATCTGAAATAGTAAATCATTTTGGTGGAGAAGATTTAAATAATATATTAGTAATAGATATACCTAATCAAATTAAAAAAGTTTTAAGATGGATTAGTAGTAACAAACTATTTTTATATCAAAACAAAACTAATCCAAAAGATTGTTTTTATACTTCAATTCAAGCCAATACAGTGAATAGTAATTACAATAGAACTGAGTTTACTTATGGATTTGATTGTGGTTATAGTTATGGAGATTTTGTATATCCTGAGGAATTGGCGGCGGGAGCTGGTGATTCAGTTTGCACTGTACTTGATAAAATAAAAAATAAGCTTGGTAACTATGAATATTTTTATGATGTATTTGGCACTTTTATTTTTCAAGAGATTAAGAACTATGTAAATACAACAGAGTGGAGAACGGCTTTTCTTGATTATGAAGTTGATGAGGATATTAAACTACCTTATGCTTATAATAGAGTTTTAAATAGTCATGTATATGATTTTAGTGATAAAGATATTGTTGTTAGTTATAGTAATTCTCCTAACTATGAAATGATTAAAAATGATTTTATTGTATGGGGAATGAGGAAAACTGAAACAGACCAAACTTTACCTTGTAGATATCATCTAGCAATAGATGATAGACCTGTACTAGAAGAAGATTGGAATATTACAAGTGTTTTAACTGAAGGTATTTGTTTTGATACGCATATGGATGATTTTATTAGACGTGCTCATCCTATAAATGAACATTTTAGTAGTCTTAGTGATTTAGAAGCTAAATATCCTCAAGGTATAACGGGTAAGTATTATTTAATCACTGGTGAAGATGCTATTTATTCTTGGACAACAAATATAGAACAATATAAAAATTGTTTAAGTAATTATTTGACTGCCGCAAATACATCTATACCAATGGTTAGTGGACAGGCGGGAACTGCTGGTTATGTCAAATTGGATCTTGCCACATATTTTAAAGGGGATAATAGTTTTATCGTAAGTAAAGATACTGACTGGAGAAATATATTATACTGGAAAGGTGTTATAGCTTCACATACAGGTACTGATACGGGATATTATTGGGCTGAGTTATATTCAGAATGGCCTAAGTTATTTGATGTAGAGAACGGTCAGTATTACGAAGATAAGATTAATAGTCCTTCTGGGTTTGATTGGTGGTTAGATATTATTGATGACGACTCTGATTTAAATAAATTTAGTGTTCAGAATATTGGTAGAAGAAGTTATGCTAAAACAGATAGTTCTTGTAACTGTGTTTTTGAACCATTGATACCAAATGTTGTTATGGTTGATATGACAGATCCTGAACATATTATAGATGTTCGTTCTGGCATTACTGCACAAGAGTTACAAGAATATGGGCTTATTCCTGTTCAAGTAAATTCAGCAATTATTAATTCTACTGCATTAGGTGGTGTATTTAATTCTTGTTATGAACATGTAAAACAAACCATACAAGATTATATTGATTATAACGAATCGATTAGTATAACTTGTTTACCTATATATCATCTTGAACCAAATACTAGAATACACTTAGACGATCCTGAGTCAGGTATTTATGGTGATTATATTATTAATACTATTTCTTATACTTTAGGAAATGCAGGAACCATGAGTATATCTGCTAAAAAAGTCAATGAAAAAATTTAAGGGAGATGCAATTAAGCATCTCCCTCTTTTTTATTCCCAATTAAAAGCTGCGGGGGTCGGTTCATGATTGATTTTACCATGTCCAATACAGATCGCATCAGCTACATCATCGTTTGGAACGTCGCCATAATGAGATTTAGCAAATTCCATATCTCTAAACTTTAATGTTTCTCTATTTGCGCCACCTTGTTTGATCCCGCACCATTTACGCCAAGTGCTTGCACCAATTAACTCTACTTCTATATCATAATGGTCAAACATTAATACTATTGCTGCTTGAAGATAAAATAAAGCTTTAAATGTAGCTTGGTTACGAGTCCATTTTGCATCATTTAAATTATCTGGAATAACTTGTTCCATTATTACTTGAACTTTATCTTCTTGTTGAAGATATAGTTTTTCTATATTGTCTGTCATATATTTAATTCTTTTTAATACGCTTTTGTTTGAATTAATAAAATTTTCTGTCTGAATTAATTCTTTATCTTTAAATACTGCAACGCCAGTACTTTTAGTTGAAGCATCTATCGCTATTGTAATCATTAAATTACCTCCCTATTATATATAAAGTATATCAAAAATTTTTTATATTGTCAAGCGCGAGCGATTTTGTAGACGATTTTACAAACCTACGATAAAATATTCATTTTAATTATTTTTGCTTTAAAAGTTAATAAATAATTAACAGTACAAAATAAAAAAAGCCAGCTTCCGCTGGCTTTATTTTTAATTTTTATAATCTTTCCACATTACGTCGGACATTGCGTGTCTAGGTTTAATATCATGATGTAAATAGTCTAACCATTGACTAAATGTTTTTGAAGGAATAAAATGTCCAACTGATATAGCTGCTTGATTTCTGTTCTTTTCATAAAATTCAGCATGATCAGTTGCCGCATAATTCCATATATAATCATTAGTTATACCAAGAACTTCTTTACAATAAATTAAATAGTCTTTTAAGTATTCAAAGTTTTCTCTCTTATAATTAATAGGGTCTGAGAATATAAAACTTTCAGAATAAAAATAACTTAATATTAAAACTCCAATAGCTGCATCTGTGGCATAATAAATAGGTATTTCACCATTTTGATAAGCATCAAGGTAAGCGTACCCGGTTGACTCAAGATAGTCATGAAAGAAAGTTTCAAGAAAACTATAATCTCCATATTTTTCTCTCGATACCGTGGTAGGTCTTGACATCCACATATAGCAAAAGCAATCTATATAAAGCGGGTTGTCATTATTTGCGTCTTTTAATGCACAGTTTACCCTAGATGATATATAAATATCTTCATGCGTAAGCAAGTCTTTCTTAAAATGAATATTATATTTTTTCCATAAATTATCCAAATTATAAAACTTTGCATGATTCCAATTACGTGTTCTTTTCATTTCTGATAGAACTTGTTTAGTGTCTGGATTAACCTCTAAGAAATTAGCAACCGCACAATATTTTTCTCCATATTTAAGAATAGTAGCTTTAATCTTTTTTAAAGTATCTGGAATAAATTCATCATCATGGTCTGCAAAACATAACCATTCACCTTCTGCAAGTTTAGTTCCTGCTTCGCGCGTATTACCTGGTGCAAAATTATATTCAGTTTCAGTTATTTTAATAGATAATTTATCTAAAAATGGTTTTACTTTATCAAAATATGGTTCTGTTGATTTATCATCAGACAAGATTACTTCTAAATCATCAGACATATGTTGTTCTATAATAGACTGTAATAAGTTAGTTATGGTTTTTCCAGAGTTATAACAAGGAATGATTATTGAAAAATAAGGTCTATGGTCTAATTTTATTGAAGGCTCTCCTGTTTTAATTAGTTCCTGTACTTCCAAAACCGCCCTCTCCTCTCTTTGTATCGTCTAACTCGTCTACTTCTTCCCAATCTACTGCTATATAAGGCTGAATTACAAGTTGTGCAATTCTATCACCTTTTTTAATTTTTCTAGGAAGGTTAGCTTGATTAAATAAACAAACAATTAACTCCCCTCTATAATCAGAATCAATCACACCGACTTTATTTGCAGGAGCCAACCCTTGTTTACACGCAAGGCCACTTCGCGCATATATTCCACCAAAGTAATTTTCTGGAATAGCTACTGATATACCTGTGTTTATTTTAATTGTATCTCCCGCATGAACAAAAACTTCCCAATCTTCTGCATTACACATTTGATTCTCATATCCACAAGCATATAAATCAAATCCCGCAGCATATTTACTTCCACGTGTTGGAGTAATAGCTGTTTCATATAATTTTTTATATTCCATATTACACCTCATATTTTATAGTTGCTGTTGCTTCAGGTTCTTTTTCTTCGGTAAAACCTTTAGTAAAAGTTACTTTATACCAAGAATCAACTACTTCACCTTTTGCTTTTCTCTCTTTGTATTGAGAAGTATATTTTAAAAGAAGAAATCTATTATCTGTTTTAGCTTCTTCAATCATTTCTTTAACTTGATCTTCACTATCAACTCTATATGTTTCAGTTACCGAAATTAAATATCTCATATTATTCTGCTCCTTTTAAAGTAATTTTTAATTCATTATTATTATATTTTGCAAATTCTTCTCTAAGAACTTCTTCTTTAACATTTCTACATATATCTTCATTTCCATGAAGTTCAATTTCATCTACATCATATTCAAGTGTAAGTTCCATAATTGTTTTTGCATAATTACCTAAGTCTGTTAAGACTATTTCTTCTGTATTTTTCTTGTTGTCTAATACATATATCTTTTGTTTTGCATCAAAAGGTCTTATATATGTTGCTAAAAGCATTATTACCCCTCCTTACGAACATTCAATAACAGCCTCATCATATGGAAATAAATAATAACAAAATGGCTCATCATCAATACTAATCCATATTTCAAAAGCTATGTTATCTTCTGTTTTTTCTATTGATAAAACTGAACCTCTATTAATGCAACATGCAATAGCTTCTTTTGCAGCTGTAAATGGAGAGGTTACACTTTTTTCATCTAAGTTAAATACTGTGTAGTCGCGTTGTTCATGACATAACAGCATAGCATACTTCTTTATATTTTCAAAAAAACCTTCTAATAATAATTGCTTATTAGCTAACTCAGGATGAGTCAAAGGTTTTTCAGTTTGTTTCACTAACTGCTTGTTTGCGTCATAAACAGTTGCCCCTAAGTCTACATCATATTTCTGTTCCATCTTTATCTCCTTTAACTAATCTTTTTTGCATACTGATTAAAAGAAGCAAGTTTTACACCTAAAACTTTATCTAAGTGAGATTCTTCATCAGGTATAAACCTACCAAATTTAATAATAATATTTTTATATCTTTTAAAGAATTCTAAATAAGGATAAATTTCTTCTTCTGTGTATCCAGTATAAATTACTATATCATCATTACTTTTTTCTCTAAAAGCATCTATAAATCTTAATAAATCTCCTAAAGAATCAAAAGGTTCTAATCCTTGACATACAATACTTTCTGTAAGTGGATTACTTAAATATCGAGTAATTATATCCTCTATATCTATTTTTATATCTGGTGCGGAAGCAAGGGTGTTATTCTGACAAACCTGCTTCCCGCACTCTCTATCACATTTAAAAGTATTACATAAAGGAAATTCAAGAACCATAGATATTTTTTTATAATTAATAGTATCAGTGTCTATTATTCCTTTTAAAGTCATATAGCCTCCGCAGTTTTATTAATTCCTTCCCATCTTCTCATACCATATTCTTTTGTTCTTTCTTTACTCCATGTCTTAACTGGAGTATAGAATCCAACAATACGAGTATATTCTGTAGCAATAGGCTTACCACAAGTAGGGCAAGTAGTTCCATAAAAAGCATGATTATCTTCGCATGCCTGTATTTTTGTATTAAAGGCAAAATATGTAACACCTTGTTGAGCAATATAATTTGTCATTTTAAGAGCTTTTTCAAAGCTATCAAAAGGTGCATCTATATTTGCATGAAGAATACTTCCACCATTACAGAAACCATCAAACATAGCTTGTATTCTAACTCTCTCTTGTAAAGTTGTTGTAATTCCAAGAGGAATAAATTGATTGCCATATAAAGGAAGATCATATATTTCTGCATCAGGATAAAAGAATTTATCTTTTTTCATTAATTTTGCGGCAGCTGATTCACCTGGAATTTGTTCTGTATTAATCATATAATCAACTTGTTCAGTTTTAATAAAATCATCAGCTACTTCACGCATAGTTTTAAATATTTTTTCTCCAAAAGTAGCTGCTTCATCCGTATAATAAACATTACCAAATTCATCTTCTTTTGTATAACCAAACTTTTTCATTGTTTCATATACACCTATGAAACCTATTGTATTGTAAAGATGTTCAAAATCTACTAAACCATAACTAAAATTAGGTAAAAGTCCTTTTTCTACATCTCTTCTAATTATATTTCTAACTACGTCTAATGCGCGGACGTTGACTAAAGTGCGGTAACGAAGTTCTTCAAGGTATTCATCTTCATTCGCGCAATCTAAAGCTAATCGCGCAAGGTTAATAGTAGATACTTTAACTGAACCAACTTTAAGAGCTGTTCCACCTATACTATTAAAATAACCTAAATCTCTTATATCACTTTTTAATCGGCAACAATTACTTAAACTATTAACAGAAGTATCTTGGAATATATTACTGTCAGACCATTTCATATTATGTTTAATTGCCCATTCTGCAAACTTAGGATCTTCAAACCCATCAAGACTATCTAAATCATAATTACCTTCTTTACGAAGTAATGATATAGTTGATACTGGAAAAGTAAACATATTTTTACTTCTAATATCAGACATTACTTCCATATACCACTTTTGAAATTGAATTATTTCTTCTTCATAATCTATCATAAAAGTACCATCAGGAAACTCACTTCCACCAAAGAGAGCTTCAAAGTATGGTCTATCAAAAACTGACGTATTTGTAAATGCGGACTGCTGTCCATCTCTCACATAAGGTTGATTAACTGCATATATAAATCTTTGGAAATTTTGTTTTGCATAATATTTATAAGTTTTTTCATCGTTCATACCAAGATAATGAGATGTGCAATCTTTTTTCCAAAAGTAAAACATATAAGGAATAAGATTAGGGAGTCCAACTGCACCAGATGAAAGATTACTTGCATAACTAATAAACTCTTTTACAAAATCAACAAAAGTAATAAGATGCTCTGCTGGTTCTGACTTGCGACCATCAAAGTATAATCCTTTTTCTGCTAAATCTTTTAAATCATATGCAAAACAGTAATGCTTAAATGAAGCAGTATCACCATCATGCATATATAACTGACCTATCCACTCCATACGAAGCCATTCATTAGCTGCTTTAAATCCATATTTCTTTTGATAATCATAGTAAATTTTGCGGAAAGATAATAATTTTCTATGTGATTTAGGCATTTCTGATAATAAAGTTCTCATATCTTTATTTTTAACATTACTATTACCATCAATACTTGCATCTGCAACAGTTTTTTCATCTACGAAATTATCTATAAAATCTGTGTATGACATTTGACCATCATCAAAGCCATTTAATCTAGCAATTTCAGTACCAAATTCAGCTTGATGTTTATTATATTGAGTAACAAAATTCTTATCTAATCTTACGTTTATTTCCATTTATTGTTCTCCAATCCATTTATTAGCTTTTGAAAAGTCAAAATACTCATTCCCTATTTGGAGAACAGGCATTCCTTTAAAGCCTTTTCCACTTAACACTTCAATATAAGTGGTATCAGCTTTACAATCTATTTCTGTAAATTCTAAACCCTTTTGTTGAAGTTTTTTACATATTACCTTACACTTAGGGCAATTTGTTGAATATAAAATTATTTTTTCCATTTCATCTAGTCCTTTCTTAATGAGATAATATATATAAAATTAGTGTTGATAAAATTAAACGATTTTGCCCTAATCACCCTCAAAGCAAGCGCTTGCCGCCCATGCACAATCTATATAAAAATTTTTATCATATTTATTCTCTATCACGTGTGAGCAGTTAGAAATTAATTCATCATTTGTTTGATAATCTGTAACATCGGATAAAAACCGTCTACAGATTTCTTTACAATCAGGAGCTTTTTCTCTTGTTAAAATATGTAATAATCTGTCTTTATCAAAAGTATGAATATATACTATTTTTAAATCATATTTTTGATTATTTTCTTCAATCATTTGTTTTACCATTTCATTATTCATTGGTAAAATATTAATTTTATTTGTATTTAAACCATTATTATTTAGCCCATAATACCACCCTCTAAACTCTTGAGCAGTTAACATACTACCATTTAAAACTTGTTTTAAAAAATCTTCAGAATTTAAAAACAAATAACCATTATCTTCACTGTTTCTTTGGGGACGGGTGGTGCAAAGTTTTACATAATGAAATATATTAGGACTTTCATTTGATAGCCAGCGGGCGGCGGTGTCCTTCCCGCACCCGCTTGGTCCAACAAAACCTAGTATTTTAATTTTTTCCTCTTTCATTTTCTATTGTAATTTCTCCATGTTCGTTTATTTCAATTATTTTATAAACTGTATGACCTCCAGTTTTTGCATATTTTTTAGCTACAAACTGATTATCTCGTCTAAATCCATTTATAATTAACATTGTTCCTCTTGTAAACCAACCCTTTTCTGTTATTTTCTTTGTACCATCAGGTTGAACTTCACTTAATTGACGCTTATACATTGCATACATATCTCTATTAAATTTTACAGGAACAACACCATAATTTGTTAATAATGCAACACTATGTCTTACATCATTTTTACTAATTACTGTTCCAGCTATTCTATATAGTTGATAAATAGGAATTTTTTCTCTCCACCATGTATCTACTATTGGTTCTGATGGATAATCAAAGAAATTAACTACACCATATTTTTCTTCATCCATATTTTTTAATTCATGGTCGTGATAATAAAAACATAATGAATCCATTTCCCAACTTGATAAGCTATTATTTTTAATATATTTATTCCAAGTTTCTTCAAATAATACTTGATTGTATGCTACTAACATTTCTTCTTGGTTATCTTTTAACCAAGTACGAACATTATCCATATATAAATCATAGACGTTCTTTTTCCATATTTTTTGTTCTATAATAGGTACACCATCTACAATTTCTACCCAATCTGCATTACCTGTTTTTAAATAAAACTGATATGCTTCATCTGGAACTAATACATAATATTCTTTATTATTTTCTTTATTTACCCATTTATGTTGATGTAAATATTTTGTAAAAGAATATATACTTTGTTCTTTACTTAATGATGCGGGAAGCATGTTTTTATTAATTAACCCATTCATATTTTGTAAATTTAATTTCTTTTTAGGTTCGCATGCTTGATAAATATAATATACCATGTTTGCATATCTTTTTTTATCTGCATTATCACCTACACCAAAGCAATCCTCACAATTATCAAATGCTCCACTTTTTATTAAAGAAATCATAGCTGGTTTCTTTATTTTTATTTTATTCATAAAGTCTATAATATTAGCATATGGACGATTTTCTTTAATTTGAGTTATCATTTCCGCATTAACTCCACTTAAAGCTTTTAATCCATACAGTATCTGATTATTTTCTACGTCTGGTTTAAAACCATAATCAGATTTATTTATATCTATTAAAGATAACTTTATATGATGATCTATTATTTCTCCAATAGCTCTAGCTATTTTTGCATAATCAGTATTCTTTTCTTTAACATCTACTTCATCTATATCATCATCATATATTTCATTTTCTTCAAGACTTCCACTATTTACAACTAAAACTGCTGTATCCCAATATATAGGATTCCATTTAGTTGCTATATATGCTGTTTGATAGCCTATGAAAGAATATGCAAGAGCATGAATATCTGAGAATGAGTATCCAAGCTGAGGGCGGGCAACCGCATCCCATACATAACGACCAACCGCATCACTTTTTGCACATTCTTTTATTTTTGCTCGAAGATCAGGAATTTTAGACATTTGTTTTTTACCTATAATCTTACGAGCAGCATTTGCATCACCTAACCCAAATCCGCATATATCCGGATCCATTAAACTTTTCATTAACTGTTCTTGAGAAATACCAACTCCAAACGATACTTTAAGATACTTTCTAAAAGCATTTTGTTCTTCTTGTGTAAGACCATAATGATTCATTTCCATATCCCATGAACCGGGGTTAGCTTTAAATCTAACATATTTATCCATAGGATTTTCTTCTCCGTCTGGAGCCATTAATCTAATCAAACCATTTGTATTACTTAATTCAAGTATATCATTTGGCTGTACTTTTTTTATACCTTGACTTCCAATATCACTATCAAACTGAAAACAAGCTAATACTTTACCTTTTTTAATATTATCCCAAGTTCTTATATCTTTTATATCTAATACTTCTGGATGTAGATATTCATCATATATTTCTCTTAATGTCCAATCTTGCGGAAGCTCATTATCGTCTTGCAAAAATTGTATAGTTTGCATTAACATATCTTGCACAGAAGTTAGCAGGAAATCATACTTTGTCATACCTGCCGCCTCGCAGTCATGAAGATCATATTGAGTTACCACTTCACCATTTGGAGCTTTCATAAAACATCCAAACTCAAATGGATCTTCATCAAACATGATTACACCAGAAGCATGAATACCTCTTGACTTAATAAGTCCTTCAATTCCTAATATAATTTCAAGTAATCCTGGATATTTTTCAACTTCTGTATTAAATAATGCAATAGGTTGACGTCCTTTATCAGGATTACCATTAACCATTTCTTCTACTGTCCAATTAAAACCTCTTTCAACAGGAACTAAACTTGCTAAATATGTACCAATATCTGTATCAATACCATCAGGATATTCTTCACTTCTATATCCGCGGCAAGCAGTTTGAATGGCTGACTTAGCAGTTTCTGTTCCAAATGTTGTTACAAATGTCGCCCCTAATTCCGACCTTAACTCTGGAGCCATATTTGTATCAAATTTCTGTCCACGCTCATTTTTAATTTTTCTCATAATAAGCGGACGCTTGCTTGGACACAAATCAAGATCAATATCCGGAAGTTCTATACGTTCCTTATTTATATATCTGAAGAATGGAAGATTCCACTTAATAGGATCGAGCTGAGTTACACCAAGTAGGTAATGGTTAAGTCCTGAACAAGATGATCCTCTTCCCGCTCCAACCAAGCTCCCGCAATCCCACATCATATCAATATAATGTTGAAGAACTATTGGATACTTAAATATATTTGTTCCAAGTTTTTCACTAATTGTTTTCTTTACATCTGCTTCTTCTTCAAGTCGAGATAAATATTCATCATTATCTTTTTTTAAACTTCTTAATTTATCTACACACTGATTAACCCAGTATCTATCATATTTATCATCAGATTGAAACATGGTCGTTAAAGTTGGATATTTTATTGTTGTTTCATTATACCAATTAGCTTGAATAGGTGTAATTTTTTCATAATCTTTTACTTCAACAGAAGGAATTGTTTGATTATGAAGTAGACTATATGTTTCAATTTTATTAAACATATCCATACTCCAACCACAAAGAGCTTTATATATTTCTTCTGTTGAACCTTCAAAACTTGGAGTTAAATCTTCAATACAATCTTCTTCACCGTGAAGATAAGCATACTGATAAAACGTATCTACTTCTCTTTCTCCATCTGTTGAATTAAGATATGCTTTATGTACAAATCTATCTTCTTTTTTAAGATAATGAGCATCATCTCCTAAAACAATACCTATACCTGTATGGACTGCAAACTCCATAATTTTTTGATTAACTAAAATTTGTTCTTTACTTGCGCCAGGAGCTATCTCTAAATAAAAATCATCATCAAACACATCTGTACACCAATTAACAAAATTACTTATATTTTTAGTTGATATTAATTCAGCATCTTTATCTCCAGTCTTTTTTGCATCATGTATCTTTAAAATATTTTGAGAAAGCTCTCCACCTATACATGCGGTTGTTGCTATAAGATGACCTGGGTTTGCGCGAACCACTCTCTCTAAATCTTCCTTTAAAGTTGGAACACGCATAAGTCCTCTATCCATATAACCATTAACCCATGCTAATGAACTAAGTTCACGAAGCTGTCTATGACCTTCCGCATCCTTAGCTATTAAAATAAAATGATAATATTTCTGATTCTTTTCTCTTGTATCTGTTAAATATATCTCATTTCCTATTGCAATTTTAAAATCTGGATACTTCTCTTGAAGTTTACAAATTTTAACAGAGCCAGCTAATGATTCATGGTCAGTTATAGCTAGCCCTGCAAGACCTATTTCAATTCCTCTTTTCACCAAATTTTCTAGCTTATTTGTAGCATCCAGGAGACGGATATTACTATATTCGGTGTGGTTATGCGGTGAAAAACGTTGTATCATTTTATTCTCCTTTTATTACTTCATTCTATAAATATTATATCATATTTTTTAATAAAAGTCAATTTATTCATCTTTCTGTCTTTTATCTAACTCTTGCATAAGTGCAATATAATAATTCATATCTTCATATTGTACTTCAACGCCTTGTTCATAAAGTTTTTCTCTTATATTATCTATTGCATAAAGCAATTCTCCATAGGTTAATTGCTCTAAATTTTCATATACTTGTGGTGTCATTTTCTTACCCTTCTTTCCCTTCCTAACCATTGCAATTAATTGCAATATACCAACTATCAATATTAGGAATGAAAAGTTACCTTTTAACATTTCGTTTATGATAACTTTTATCATTCATATATTTACCTCACTAAAATTAATTTTTCACTTGCTCTTGTACATGCTGTATATAGCCATCTTTTATGCTCTTCTTTATCAAATGGAAAAGATTCTTCTAAAACAAGAACCTTATCCCATTCACTACCTTGTGCTTTATGACATGTTATAGCATAACCATATGCAAATTCTTTAGGGACTATATCTCCATATTTTGGTTTTAATCTACCAAGTTTATAAGATAATCTCCAATCACAACATTTCATTCCACTTAATAACATCATTCTATCTATATCAACCATTTCATAGAGGCTATCATCTGCAATAAAATCCCCACAAAGAACATCAAATTTGCGAATATCAGATTTAACAAATTTAGGAATTTCTCGCCAAGTTTGAAAACAATTAGTTAAAGTACCTATCGTACCATTAACAAGAGGATCTCCATTAATACTAAAATCGTCCCAATAATTTCTTAAACAAATTACTTTATCTCCGTCCTCTGGTGTTGGACCTTTTCCTAAGAGGGCGCGAACTTGAGCATTTATTGCAAGTCGTCTTGCATTTGTAGCTGTAAGTATTTGGTCTGCCCAAAGTAACATACCTGTATTAAGCTCTTCTTTAGGTATAATTTGAACTTGTTCACCTTTAAAATAATCAATAGGTTCACCATTTCTAATTTTCATAGTAAGTTGTATGATTTCTGATTCAGCTTCTTGTCTCATAATTTCATCAAGAAATATATGAGGGTTATCAAGAAGATGATTATCTTCATTTTTATTTATTGGTGGAAGCTGACCAGGGTCTCCTAAACAAATTATATAAATTTTATGTTTAAATAAAACATTTATAAGTTCTTTAGGAACCATACTTATTTCGTCTACTACTACAACAGTATAATCTAAATCTGTTTTTGGCTTTCTGAAAAAGCCACCTGCGGGACGAGGTATACTGTCATATAAAAGCTTATGTAAAGTCATAGCATTAGGATTTCCTTTTTTTCTAAGCACTTCTGCAGCTTTGCCTGTGAAACTAACATAAGCAACTTTTTCTGGTGCAACATCTAAAGCTTCGATTATATGTGAAACAAGTGTCGTTTTACCTGTTCCCGCATAACCCGAAATCACAGTGTATTTTTCTCCTTTACGATGTCGATCAACAGCTATTTCTAAACCTTTCTTTTGTTTTTCATTTAATTCCATTATTTTATATCCTTTTTATTTATATATAATAATTATAACAAAATTTTATAAAAAAGTAAAAATTGGGGCGAAAAAGTTGAAACCCAATTTTGATTTTGGATTGCGTTCACTTTCGCCCCAGTAAGTTAAAGTATAATTTCCCAACTCCATTATACATGACTCTTCGCCCAAAAATTATCACTACCTAATAGATAGGAGAGTCTACCCATAATATGCAGTTTACCACTATATCCTAACGCCTAGGACCCCAGGGGACTCGAACCCCTTCACTGCAAGTTATCCTCAACGGCGCCCCACAGCATCTAGGAGTATAGTAGTTTAAAAGTAATATTTATTACTGTCTATAATATTATAATCTTCTATAAAAATTTGTGGAGTTACTGCTCCATTCCACTCATTAGAATTGCATTTTCCACAAATATCCATTTCTATAAAACCAGTATTATTATCTGTAAGTTTTTCACATAGTTCATCACTCGCTCCAAACTTCATAATTGATACACCATTATTTAAACTTATTTTTAATGTGTTATCTTTTTTTCGATATACAGTTACCATTTCTTTTGTAACTTTTAAACCATTGATAGCAATTAATGCTTCATCAAGTTCACTTCCCCAATAGTCATTCATTTCTGCTATATCAAGAATAGTTTGCGGGTTGCAGTTTTGACCTTCAAAGATATAATCTACATAATATATAGCTTCATCAGACATATTTTCAAGAGCTAAATCTGTTTTCGCTATAAAATCTTTTATATTATTTTGAGGTATCTTTAAACCAAAAGCATTAGGATGACCAATAGCATACTCTATGTCATCAGTTTCTAAACATAACTGTTTAAAATCATCAACTCCTGCGATTGAACAGCCACGCGCGCTTCCGCTATAACTATCATCACCTTTACTTAATAAGCAACATGGTCTTTGATACTTAGCCATGAACTTGTTGGCGATCAGACCCCTGACTTCCGCAGGTATGTTATCATCATCAAGAAGTAATAATAATACTTTATGATTAAGTAAATTTTCTTTTTCTATTTTTTTCTCAAGAGCTTCTAATGAAGTATCTTGTACTCTTGTTTGTCTATTTTTTACGTTTGTTGAAGTACGAATTGCTTGATCAACTATTCTTTCCATATCTCCAGGTTTATGACCTCTTTTGGTCGAAGGAACTTTTATGAAAGCTTTATAATCAAGCATACTTTCAAATACAAGTCTTTTTTCTTCTTGAGTTCCACTTCTTTGAATTGCATTAAGTAATGGAACTATATAAAATGCTGCTCCCATTGGAGTTATTTTACTACCTAATTTAAAAGCATTTTTTTGAGCCATATAATATAAATATGGGTTGCGGAAGTTCTTTAATCCTGCGGAAACCAATGCTCGTGTCTCTAACTGACGAAGATCCATCATATCTCCAACAAGACCCACCGCAACTAAATCAAGAAAATCATTAGCATAATTCTTTTCAAGTTTTTCATCTATATATCTACAAAATTGCCAAACCACTCCAACTCCACTTAATGCTTTATTAGGATAATTACTATACCCTTCTTGGTTATTTATAATAGTTGCATAAGGATTTTCTTTATCAAAGTCGTGATGGTCAAGAATAAGTACATCAGTACAATCTTCTTTTAAAAACTTACATTCATCAGTATCATTACTTGCAGAGTCTGGACAAATAACAAGACTATAATTTGTTTCATCTAAAGATTCTACCATATCATTTAATCCATGTTGTTTTCCTTCGTGAAAACAATAATCTACTTTATTCTCAACCCAAGAAGGAAATAGTTTATATAAATAATTTATTAAAAGTGCTGCAGATGTATTACCATCTACGTCACAATCAACAACAACTAATACTTGATGATTATTCTTTATATGCCTTATCAATAATTTTAAAGCGGCTTCCATCAACTCTCCACCGAAGGCATATGGAGAGTTGACTTCTGTTTCTAAAGAAGCCATAGTGTATCGTTTGACATCAGTAGAAGACACGCCGCGTGTTGTTAATATTTGAGTTAAAGTATTATCATATTGAATAGGCGCACGTTGTTTTATAATCATTTAAGTAGCTTTGAAAAAAAATGTGTATAACCTTTATAGAGTGCCTTCACAGATGGGGAATACTCAGTCTTTTCTTTATCTAACTCAAAAGATTTAAATATTTCATTATAATATCCAATGTTACCAAAAATATACTTGATAATACATAAAGCAAGACCTTTTTCTTTGTCAAAAGTTTCTCCTTTTTGACACTTAACTACAGTCTTTTCTCCATTCTTCCAAAGTACAATAGTTGCATTTTTATTAAAAATAACTTTATCAATAGTAGATATAAAATAATCTATTTCACCTCTACGTTTTTCAAGTTCTTCTTCTTTCATTTCTTCTTTAATCTTTTTACATTCTTCTTCAATATCCTTTTTAAGCAATAAAGCTAAAATTTCATCTGTAAAAAGACTTTCTTCCTTTGGAGAAATGGCATAATCTATTGTAGATTTACAGATTACCCCTTCTTCATCTTTAGGCATTGTTATTTTAAAAAAATTATCAGTCATTTGTTTTACCTCTTTTTCTTTTTTTTTATCTATATTATATTATATAATAATTTTTTATTAATGTCAACCTAAGGTTATCCTATTTTTATATAAATATACAAAAGTATCTTTACCTTTATCAATAGGACTATCTTTATAACTAAGTTTAGTCCCTTCTATATCAAACATAAAACTTATTTTAATAAACCCACTATATTTTCTATGAAGTTCAGTTAATTTTTTTGTCCATCGCTTCCATTCATCGTCTCCTGGTGTTTGAAACTGTTTATCAAAAGCAATAATAATTTCTTCTACTCCCAAATCTTTTAATAATTTAAATTGATGTGAAGTTAAATTACTTCCACAACAAGCAACTGAAATATCTGCATCAAACATAGAATCAAACATCAAACAAAATTTTTCACCTTCACCAACAATAACCTTTTTAGTTCGCTTAATGTTTTCTTTTGAAAAATTTAAATTATATAAATTAAATCCTAATGGATGATTATACATTTTTCCATTTATGATTGCAGGACGATATTTTCCATAAACTTCATTATCTTGAATAAGAGTTCTTTCTCTTATCCCTATTAAACATCCATCTTTATCAAAATGAGGAATAACTATTCCATAATTATATGGATCAAATCTAATCCAATGGGCATCCATTACTACGCTATTAATACCTTCTTGTTCCCATGGTTTAATGCCTTTTCTAGGCAACCAATGAATTACGTCAGGATTAATTTTTTGAAACTCGATGATTTTTTGCTCATTATCCGCTTGCTTAACTCTTCGCCATTTATTAAAAATTTGAAAATCTGAGTTCTTCTCAGTATCTTCGTGATAATCGTTTACTACATCAAGAGAGAAGAAGTTTATAATATAAATTTGAGCATCGTATAATGTCATATCTATATTAGATTGTATCTTCATTATTTTACGCGTTAAATCAAATATATCAAATCCGCTTGTTTCTACACACTCTGTATAACATTTAAATAAATGTGTATTATCATAATAGTATAATTTATGAGAACCACTTCCATCTGCGGGATTGTGGCAAATGGTGCGCGAGACAAGGGTACCGATTCTTTTAACGGGCTCCCCGCCATGTTCAGCTAAAAATTGTTCTACTTGTTCTATTGTTAAAGAATTTTTAATTTCATCTTTATCAAACTTCATATATATCACCTGGTGTTTTGATTACTAAAAAAGTAAAATCTTCTGTTGCATTTCTATCATTTCTTTCACTAAAACGATAAAACGAAGGTAAAACTTCATATAATTTATCACCAATTTTTATACAATTTACTACTGTGCCAGTATCTTTTTCCCAGTCATCACCAATTAATACTATTTTTAATTTTGTTCCATCTGGTATTTCTTCATACTGAGCTTTTGTTTCAATTAACATTATTTTTCCTCCACTTTTATCGGGTCATAAAAATATATTTGTTCATTATCTTCCGTCTTAATTTTTATACGATCTCTAGTATATTCACAATGAGCATCTTCAAATACATATTCAATACCATCTTTAGAAGTTACAAAAATAGTTTTTGTAGAGTTCTTATAATCTAATTCTATTAGTCCTATTATCCCTGCAAAAAAAGTTACAACACTTAAAACAGCTAAGATACTTAAAAACGTATCAAGC
The DNA here is from genome assembly GCA_017652345.1 of Methanobrevibacter sp. The sequence continues at coordinate 8,642 of JAGCBE010000347.1, read as the reverse complement.
TTCTTATTAATAATTTTATTTTCTAATAACATTGTTATTCCAACTATAATAAAAGGAAATAATATACCTAAAAAACAAATAAATATTAACATTAAAATGCACTCCTCCAATTTTTATCTGACTTTACATTTATTACTAAATCTTCTATTTCAATAGGCTCGTATAAATAAGATGTTGCAAACTGAACATTAATTCTACATACTCCTAAATCTGGGTTGCACCAAAGGAAGAAATGATTATATCTTCCTCGTCTATTTTTATATATTGAAATCTTCATTGTTGGCATTTCAAATCCATTTTTATCACAAAATAATTTAATACTTTCTCTATCTTGTTCTGTGACAGGAAGCATTATCATACCAGCATCGACTTTATCTGCAATAGCCTTTGCACCTCTTAAAAGGTTTTGGTCATATGTTTTTGACTCTACATAATCACCATTTAACTGAGTTGAAGATAATATAAATACTTGGTTTTGTACTGCTATATCTTTTAATTTTACGCTCATCATAAATAACACATTATCTTCACGTAAACCTTTTACATTTGCACGTCCGCTTATTTCACTTAAAACTTTCATACTTGAATGAATATAGTCAAAACAAATATATCTAATTCCATATTTTCTAATACCAGTTTTAACAACATCTTCAACATCCTTTAAACTAAAATCAGGAAGTTCTCTAATATATAAAGGAGAATTTTCTATTATATTTATAGCTCTTTTAACTCTTTCTAATTCTCCTTCTTCATATCTATTTTCAAGAATATGATCTTCTGGTACTGCCGCTATAAAAGCCCACATCATAGTCTGTATTTCATCAATAGATTGCTCTGTTGGAATATAAATTGTTGGTTCTGCTGATCCATTTGGTTCCCATTCTTTAGTTATTGGATTATATAATTCATTACATGCAAAATTACATGCATCCGCAGCCATTAAACGAGATTTACCTAAGTTAGTAGGGGCAGAGCGGAGAAAGAAACAACCAAACCTTGCTCCTCTAAATATTTTATTAATATACTTACCAAGCATTGGGTATCCAACATTTGGTGACTTTCTTAAGGTTTCAAGAAGTTGTTTTTGGTCTTTCGAAGCTTCAACTATATCGTCTGTTGAGTTAGATACATATTTTAATTTAATATCTTCTATTTTATCATTTATTAAATCTGCAATCTCTTCAAGAGAATGATTATCTAACCAATCTTCTTGCTTTTGTTTTAATTTAATATCTGTTATATTATCTGCATCATATATATGTGAAACATCTACTCCGTTAGATTCATACATTCGGAGTAGTGTAAATTTTTTTAATCTATTATAATAATAATCAAATGTAGCTATATTAACTACTTCTTTGCACTGGTCTAACCATTCGGCTCCATTATAACTTTTATAAATTGCAAACTTTTTCTCTCTCTGTTCAAGATAATCTTCTATTGTATTTACTGTTATTGTTTTTGCTCCAAGAGCATGAAGATTATAAATAGAACCAAATATAATTCGATGAAATTCTTGTGGAAAATCTTCTTCATTAAATTTATAACGTTCTTCATCTAAAAGATTTGGATTTTGATAAATACTACCAATTACTTGTATAATAGATTTTATGTCAATGTAGTTACTCTTCATCATCATCCTCCATATCTAAGTTAAAAAGTTTTATTGGCTTTGGGCGCGCGACTGGGGGTTCAATCTCCACAATGCGCCTCTTTGTTGCGTCATAAGACCCCGTTCCCGCACGTTGAGATGCAATATAAATATTATAATAATAATTTTGAGCATCCTTATAGCAAAAAGGGATAATTCCTATTGAACCATTTATAAACTTTTCTTTTGAGTTCTTTTTTACTTCATAAAAATATATTAAAGTATAATACATTCCATTAAAAGTAAAACCATAATCTTTTTGCCATGCTTCAACTATTTTTTTAAATTTAACATAGTCAAAGTTTTCTTTTTGATTTTCTTTTACATAAAAATATAACTGTTCATAGTCTTTTTCATCTTGTGTTTTTTCTGCTTCATACTGCTTCCCGCACTCAATATGGGCATAACGATTTTTTCTTGGTTTAAACCAAATGGTATCTTTTCCATCTTCTTGAGCGTCAAACATTTTTCCGCAGTATAAACATTTAACCATATGTGCAGCCATTAATGTTTAATCCTCTCTTGGATTTTCTTTAGATTATCATTTATTTCTTTTGCAGCTGTTATAGGTATTCTCATATCTTTAACTAAAATATTTTGAATATTTTTAATAGCTTGCTCAATTTCAATTCTACTATCTTGCATTAATATCACCCCTTTTAATTTATTTTTTATTTCTATAAATATTATAACAAAATTTTTAATAAAAAGAAAGAAGGAGTATTTATAAAGCTTAATTTTATAAATACTCCTTTATAAAGGGGTGTAAGAAAGGTAGTTAAATTATAGTGTCTTTAAATCATCTATAATTAAAACTAATTGTTCAACTTGATCTCTATTCATTTCATTGACTTTTTTACCCTTACCTAGATAATTATCAATTATCTGAGTAATTCTAGGTGCGTAGTAAGTAGCCATCTTTTCTTCATCTTTACTAAATTCTTCAATTAAACCATTGAAAGTGTTCATTAATTCATCAAAATCAAGATGTGAACTTGTATCTATATAAGTATTTTCTCTTTCATCTGTGAATAATTCTTTTCCATCTTCGGCAGCCTGCTTATCAATAGCATCTGCAATAGCATTTACTAAATTATTATAAGTAAATTCTATATAATCTGGAGTATATTTAAATCTACTTCCCGCCTCAAATCTCTGAGTACCTCTCATGAAGAGGAGAGTTTTGTCATTACCTTCCGCATCCGTAACAGAACGACTATAACCAATAATATCAGCCATTCTTGCAACGATGTTATTAGATCTTTTATCGAGAGTAGGAACGATTTTATTATATTCAGTACCATTTTCATCTTTAAATACCTTATCAGTTGCATGAGATATAAGAACAATACCATATCCCATTTGAACTATGCTTCTTAGTTTTTCATCAAACTCATTTCCAACTAAAGTATATCCTTTTCCATAGCCAACATCTGCTATTGTATCTACGCCATTGTTTGCACAAACATATTTTTCACAATATGAATAAGCAATATCAGCAGTATCTATAATAATAGTTGAAAATCTTTCTTTTACTTTGTCATCTTTAAGCTGGCGCTGAACCTTAATAAATTCTGCCCAACTGTTAATTGGCTGAGCCATAACACCAGCCAGTGCATTATAACCTTTTTCAAATGCTAAAAGTAACGCATTAGGAAACTTTGAAGCTATTGTTGTCTTACCGCTCTTTGGCTCTCCATAGAAGAAGACCGAGTATCCTCGGAGGTCCCTACTTACCTTATGAGGCTGAAGTCCAAGTAAATCTATATCCATTATAAGTTCCTCCTTATATTAGGTTCTTCAACTGGTTTTTACCAGTTGAAGCTACCCTTTGATACTGTATTAGCCGCCTGAGCTGCAGGTGAAGCACCATTGCCGCCCTGAGAAGCTCTCCACTCTTCTGTTCTCTTCTTTTCTGAAGCAAGATAAACTTCTCTATCCTGAAGAGCCTTTTTAAGTTCATCAGCTGTAATTGTGTCAGCAGTATCAAATTCATAAGGAACTGGGTTTGCACCAGTAATAACATATTCTCTCTTTCTATGAGTAACCTTTTCTACAGCTGCCTCACCGAAAGCAGATTCAACTGTCTTTTCAGAAGTTGTAATTATATTAACAATTTTACCCCAAACCTTTGTATAAACTGGGTTCTGCTTACTTGCTCCAAGATCTACAAAATACTTCATAGCATCCTTGTTTCTTGCAGTAAGAGTAATAGGATAAATTGCTGTATTATTATAATTAAATACAATACCTTCAATTGTTACATATTCGTCTCCCTCGTCAGGAACCTTCTCTACAACATTTGAAATAACTATATCAAATGAAAACTTATTTCTACCAGAATCTCCCTCAGGTCTCATCTTGTCTGGAGTTACGAGAGTTACAAAACCGCCCTCGTTTCTTGGTGCACAAACAGGCTCTTCCTGTCCCTGTGGGTAGAAATCATTTGTCTGAAATGATGGATTAAGTCTTACAGAAGTAGCTTCCGCGTATCCATCAGTTAATACTGTCTTTCCACTATCCATAATTCTTTTCATAGCTGTAAAATTATTATTTGTCTTACCACTTGCGTAAGTTGGTGCAACATAAGAATAATGAACCTGAACAATATTATTAAGACTTTCATCTATTGCTACATCAATAGTACCTGTAAGATAATGAGTTCCAGGTGCCTTAGACTGTTCTCCAGTTACCTTTTCCTCTAAGTTAAACTGATAAATCTTTCCTTCTACATTCATAGTATTTTCATTTTTTCTCATTATACTTTTCTCCTTAATTTTTATATACTTATATTATATCAAAAATTTTATTATTTGTCAAATCTTTATTCGTTTTCATCAAAATTGCAAGTCATACCTTTATCTGTAATTTTATATGACGCAGGATTACCTGCTTGTTTCTCAATATAACCATCAGTAATTAGCTTACGCATTGTAGTAGATACAGAACGACCAGATACATCCATTCTCTCACCCAATGTCTTTGCGGAAATCCAGTCGTTCACTTCGCGCATCTCTTTAATGATAGCAATACCTTTTTCTGTAAAACGCTTATTACTACTTCTTCCTTTTTTATAATCCTCAAAGAAATCAAAAGCCTCTTGAGGAATATTATCTTCAAAACTATACTTTGTAAATAATGCTTCTACTGTGTCGATAAAAATATTTTTTCTTTCATCTGTTGTCATAATTATTTTACCTCTTAAACTTTATTTTCTATAATAATTATAACAAAATTTTTAAAAAAATGCAATTTTATTCGATAAAGATTAATTCAGAACTATAAGGGAGAGTATGAACCCAATCTATAAATTGATCCCACTCCGTGAGTTTATGACCCTTGCGCTGCCGCACAATAGAATAAAGGTTTTCATAATTCATAGTTACTGTTCGTGTTTGAAGATAACTCTCTGGAAGTATACGAATAAGCTCTTTCCAATATTTTTTATCTTTTGTTTCTATAAATCTTTTACGAAGAGTTTCGCATATTTCAATTATAGATTCCCAAATTTCATCTGTATAGGTATCATAATTATAAGGTTCTTTATCATATACTTTAACCTTTTTAAAATCATCCATTTCAAAATCTTCTATTGTAATAGGGTTTGATGCGAGTTTATGCATTGTAGATGTTGAGTTTGCAGTTGTACCAATTTTATAAGTATCAAACTCTTTCCACCAATATAAAGGTGCTGTAATGTCAATAGATACCATAATTTGACGCATAAACTTACGGTGTTCTGGACCACCGTTAATAAGACGTTGCATAAGACCTATATCATTTGAACCTATACCAAAAACATCCTCATCATAAATTATTTTTTCTTCGCCATCATGAAGCTCATAATCTTTTATAGCATATCCACTATCACTTTTATTCCAGCTATTCATAGGATTTCTCATTCCACGAAGAGCATGTTTAAAGCCCCATACATCTGTATTTAAAAATTTCATTATACAAAGTCCTCCATTATTTCATCACAAAAACCATATTCAATAGCTTCCTCTGCAAAAAACCACCAATCATCTCTATCTTTTTCTTTGTATAACTCTTCAGTCATTTTTGTATGATTTAATAAATGTTGTTTTAAATTATCTAATAAATTTTCATAAAATTTTGAAAAATTCTTAAACTTACCCGCATCACCGTACATACCACCTGAACCTTCATGGAATAGAAAAGCGGCATGAGGATAACTAAATCTTTTATGACCAGCGACAAAAATGCATAATCCCATACTAAATGCTGAACCCATATTTACAGTGTAAACTGGTGTTTTAGACATTTTAATTGCATCTATTATCATAAAGCCTGCACAAACATCGCCTCCATGAGAGTCTATATAAATTTTAATAGGCTTTCTTTTATCTAAATCAATATCTTTATCTACGACATTCCACATTCTTATTAAATGACTGATAGCTTCTGCATTTTCTTCTGTGACATCTGCTAAGAATAATACTCTATCAATAGCATCATATGCAGCACTTACATCATCTAAACCTTTAATTTCAGCAGTATTATTTAAATAATTGTTTATTAAATCTGTAGGTGTTACATCTGCTATTTTCTTATCATCCATAAATTTCTTTTCTTCACTCATTTTGTGACTCCTCTGTTGCCATTATATCCAAAAGTATCTGCTTGATACAATTCTATAAAATATTTTTCTTTTTCATTTAATTCAGACTGATTACATTCTGTTAATAATTCAAAAGTAAAGTTCTCTAAGCCATAATCTTGCATAGCTTTATATAATTTATTACCAGGAGGGGTATCAATTCCTAAACCACATTTACAATGTTCGTTCCACCTTTTATAAACGTCTACTGCTTGTCCAATATAACATTCATCAGTCATTTGATTTGTTATTTTATATATACCACATTTAGTTTTATCTTTTAATATAAGCGGAAACTGTTTTTTAGCAAGAGGTTGCCAATAAGTTTGCCATATCAACATTGATAAAATACGTGGTTTATTTAACTCTCTTTTAACTATTTCTAGGCGGCGGGCGTCAGCAAGATCTGCTTGAGAAGGGGATAATTTATAATTATCTTTATTATCTTTAACTTCTTGTTCTTTTAATAAAGCTTCATGAGCTGCCGCACGAGTTGCCTTTAATTTATCTAATTCTTGGTGCATTGTATGTAAAGTATTATGTAATTCTGTAATTTGATTATCATAATTATTTTCTGCTTTTTCATACTGCTGTTCAAGTATTTCTATATAATTTTGTAGTGCTTCATTAGCAACATTCTCATTTTGAGATTTTAATTCAGATAAATTAATATTTAATCTATTTAATTCATTAAAAGCATTTTCTTTTTGTTGGTTCAAGCTTTGATATTCATAAGATAAAGAAGATATTTGACATTGTAAATCTTGACATTCTTTTTTTGTAAATTCATTATATTGATGTAGTCTTTGATTCTCTTGTTCTATCTCTTTATCGAGTTGTGTTTTTTTGGATAGTTTAAATATTAAAACTATACATACTATGACTAAGAGGATAATAGTAATAACCATACTTTATCTCCTTATAGAAATTAAGGGTTAGATATAAAATCTAACCCCTAATGATTGTATGAATGTAAAGTAATTTAATTACTCTGCGTTCTTAGCTGCAAGCTTAGCCTGAGCTGCTGCAAGTTCCTCAGCCTCGATAGACTCAACTGTTGACTCACGTCCCTTATCTGTAAGCTTGATGAACTTAATTGCTTTATGAGAAACATTACCTTCCTCATCTGTAACTTCAATCTCACCAGGAACTCTTACTGCATAGTCCTTACCCTTGCGGCAAAGAGCTGCTGTAACAATACCGTTAACTGACTTAATTGGAAGTCCTGTAGCCTCTGCGATATCATTAGCGATGATATCCTCTCCGTCGTGCTCCTTAAGATAATTAAATACTGTCTTTGTGTTTTCCTTCATTAGTCTTTTCTCCTTAAAAAATTTATTTTATTTATTATAATATAAAGCATGCATTTTGAGCACCTTTATTTTATATATATATTATACGAAAAATTTTCATATTTTTCAACTATTTGAGTGCAATAGTGTTATCTATATATTCCATTAACAACATCAGTTGACCAAAATTGAGACTTTTTGTTTCTTCTAAAACAAGCTCTTCCAATTTTTTATCGTCAACCCCTTCGTACTGCTTATGATAATTTATAATTCTATCTGCCGTTGGTCCAAGTTCTTTTCCTAACTTCTTTTTAAAAGCTCTTCTTTCTGCTCTATTCATTAATATAAACACTCCGCTTCTTCATCTGTTGCATAATATGCCCACATGAGTATATTGCTTTTATAAAATATATCTGGACTACCTTCAAGACAATAACCTTTAGTAATAGTTCCATTATAATTATTTATAGTGAGAGTACCTACTATTTCATGTAAAGTCACTCCATTTTGAGAATAATCACATAAAAAATGCACTCTTTTATTTAAGGGACAATTTTGTATATCAGTTCTCCATATTCTCATTTTAATATCTCCAACAATTCTTCTTCTGTTATAATAGGAATATTTAATTCTTTAGCTTTTTTATTCTTTCCCGTTGTAGAATTTATATCATTATTTATTAAATAATTAGTTTTTGATGAAACAGAAGTAGCAACTTTTCCGCCTGCCGCTTCAATTACATCAATTAATTCTTGTCTATTTTTAAAATTTTGAAGCTTTCCTGTTATTACAAAAGTGTAGCTATCTAATTTAACACTTTTGTCCTGATGTTCTTCAGGCTTAAATGTTATATAGTCTACAATAGCATCGGCATCTGTATAATCAAACTCATGAAGTGCACGATTCATTTCATAGCCAAACCCATTCCACGCTGTAAAATCAAAATCTTCATGGATTAAATCTCTAAACTCTTTCCATGTTTCTACTTTTTCACAGATTTGTTTTGATACGCGGGAGCCGATAAGTGGGATACCTAAACCTGATATAAATGCATGTAAAGGTGCTTCCGCAAGTCTAT
>JAGCBE010000346.1 GCA_017652345.1 Methanobrevibacter sp. | reverse complement strand
TGCTCCATCAATATTGTTCTTTGAAAGCAAACATGCAGCATCCTTAATTGAATCTCCAGGCTTTAAATAAATCAAGTCCAATGTAGCTATCTCATAAACGGAGTTTTTAGGAATGCTTCTGATAGTGCTGATATCCAATAGAAGGATATTGTCCATATCATCCCTACCTACGATTTCACCAATAACACCAAGATTATTGACAGGGGTAGGCCCTACACGGATGACATCTCCAACATGGAGATCCTTAATGCTTCCTAAAACCTTAATTACAGCTTCACATTCACCAGGGTGCGGTACGCTTGTAAACTCAATCTTAGCTACTGAAACATCCTCTAACTTTTTATTCTCCTTATAGACAGGAACTTTAGCACTGCTGTCTGTAAATGAAATGTTTAAAGTGTGGTATGCTTCAATAGTAGGCTTATACCCACCACGAGGTCCTGGTACACCTTTTACAAGACTTAAGCTTCTGAGAGACTGCATCTGGTTTCTAATGGTTCCAGGGTTTCTGTTCATCACTTCAGCAATGTCTTCACCCTTAATGGACTTGCCATCGGAATTTTGATACAAATTGATTAAAGTCTGTAAAATTTCCTTTTGTACAGAAGTCAACATTTTAGACACCTAAATGTAAAAATATTAGCATTTAACAATTAAAACACTTAACCAAATTAAATTAACCGTCCTTTTTTGAAAATATCATTATAAATTAAGAATCACAATGATAAATTCGAATAAATTATAATGATTTATCATAATTTAACATTATTATTAAGTGATTTATACATTATTATATAAAAAGATATTGATTTTTTATTTAGAATCATTATAAATAAAATAAAATTAATCATGCTTTTAATGCATAATTCTTAATTTATAATGAATAATTAAATCGATTTAGAAGAAAGAAGGATAAAAACACTAAAAATAAGAGAAATAAGGTCAAATAAAAAAAGAAAAAAGTATAAAATCTCTATACATGAGAAAAATAAAGTAAAAATAAAAAAGAAAAAAAGATTTGGAAATCAATCCAAATAAATTAAATCACATATTGCTTTACATCGCTTCTTATAATGGAAGAAGCACCTAATGCTCTTATTCCATCCAACATTTCTGGGAAATGCTCTTTAGGAATCAAAACATTGATCTGTGAAAAACTTGACCCTTGATTTACAGTAGGTTCAGCACTGCAGAACTTGTTTTCAACCAAATAACTTGAAACCTTTTCAATGGATTCGTTTGCAATATTGAATTTTACATCAAAGTATTTCCTTGCAGTTACAGCACCTAACAACTGTTCATAAATCATCTTTGCCTTTTCCATCTTTTTATCGTTACAGCTTATTCCAGCATATAGCCCTGCTGAAGAATGCAAGATGGTTTCAAGCTCCTTAAGACCTGCTTTTCTTAAACTGCTACCAGTTTGGGTGTTGTCTACAATCAAGTCTGCACCTTTAGCAATGTAAACTTCAGTAGCACCGTCTGAATTGATAACTTGAACCTTCTTATTGTCTCCATCCCTTAATCCTCTAACTTGCACATATGGGCTGGCATCACCATAGATTTCCTGATATGCCTCATTTTCCATAATGTGCTTTCTGGTTAAGTTAGGATATTCTGTAAAGCATAAGATTGGAGTGTCCCTATCCTTGTTTTCCCTAAAGAATTGAGACAAGTCATCATAAGGAGATTCCTTAGGAACAGCTACAATCAAACGGGTTTGGCCATAATTCAAGTCACCTATCTTAACTATATCGTTTTCACTTAAAACAGACTCTTCCAAAACCCAGTCCTCTCCAACAATAGCTATATCCACCATACCTCTGTTCAATTCTACAGGAGTACTTTGAGGACGAGTCAAAAAGGCACTTATCTCTTCATCATTAAGAATATCAATTTCATAGGATTCATTTCCAGGATCATATCCCCTTACTTCATAACCAGCATCTACAAATAACTGATGGGTATTTCCTCTGTTTACATTGTTTAAACTGCCTTTAGGCAATCCAATTGTTATTTCTACCATAATATCAACTAAAATAATTAATAATAAACTTAAATCATAAGATTTCAATTATACTCTATTATTAGGAATATATAAACCTATTTAAAAATCATTCCTCTTCCTGATAGGAACCGTTATACTCCCCTGAACCTTCAACTGGAAATACAACTGCCTGTGCTATCCTATCACCTGATTTGATCTCATAGTCAAATTCCCCATGATTGTAAATCATGAACATCAAGGTTCCATAAAATCCCGGGTCGCCAACTGCTGTCTGAACAGAAACAAAAGACCTAAGCAAAGTGGACCTTGGCAAGTATAGCATAGTGTATCCCTTAGGAATTTTCACCTTACGCTTTATTGAAGCCAAATAGGCAGTATGAGGTTTTAAGGTATAAACAGGACCTTCTAATGCCTCAATCTCTGGAAGATTTTTCTCATTGTCAATCAATGAACCTCCAGATTTTTGAATGAATATTTCATCAAGTTCCAAGTCTATTCCAGATGGCTGTACCAAATCCTCGAAGTCTGGAAAGAGTTTTTTAAGTTCGATTTCACCAAGCATTTTATCACATCAAATAATAAAAGAAATTAAAGATTAAAAATATTGTCTCATAGCAAAAATTATATCAAAAATATAAAAAAGA
>JAGCBE010000345.1 GCA_017652345.1 Methanobrevibacter sp. | reverse complement strand
AATTAATCTTAGGATTTTAACTAAGGACTTTTTAGCTTCTTCCTTGTTCTCATTGTTTTCAATGCTTATTTTACCGTCTTTAAATATTTTAGACTCTTTTTTGTCAATGTTGAATTTTATGTATCCAATATCCTCAAGAGTTTCAATATTTTCAATAGTCTCATCATTGCTTCCACTTAGAACTTTGGAAGTCTCTTCAATGTTTATGCCAAATGGCAATTTCTTTCTGAGAGTCAGATTGCTTTTTCCGATTTCAAGTTCACTGTCTGAAACCAATTCATCGTCACCATCATTAAAGTCAATGTTAAGAAGTATTTTCTCGTATTGCGCTTTCTTCAACTCATCATAGATAGTTTTCAGTTTTTCACTATCGAGAATATTTTCAATATTGTCCAGTTCGATGGTAGCTACATTATTGCTTTCCCTAAGTTTCACTACCTCGCAATCTGTAATGTCTTTAATGAAAGCTTCACCATGGTCTATTCTATTGACCTTGTCTATTGTAACGGTTTCATTTGTTTTCACTCTTGTTGCAAGACAGGTTGTGGATTTGGAAAATTCGATGTTGTTGTCTTCAATGAATTTATGAATTTCATAAGTTTCAAGTTCTGCATCAATGAATGGACTTTCAATTTCAAATGCATATTTCATAAGGATTCCTGGCCTGTCATGAGTAAGGTCTGTTATATTGTTTCCGTCTATGATTATTTCATAACCTTCTTCATGTGCCTTTTGTTTAATTGCACCATACATTATTTTTCTGCATACTAAACATCTTTTTGGACTATTTTCCACAATGTCATCCACATCAAGGAAATTACCTTCAATAATTTCGTGTCTTATTCCAAGTTCATCAGCTCTTCTTTTTGCAAATTCCAAAAATTCACTTGGAAAGATCTGATTGTCATATGTGATTGCAAGTACGTCTGCACCAGCTTCCTTTGCAAGGTATGCAAGCAAGGTACTGTCTGCTCCAGCAGAAAACGCCAAAGCAATCTTTTTATTCTTTAAAATTTCTTTTACTTTGTTGATTTTGATATCTATACTCATAATTTGCCTCGTTGACTTAATAATATGCAATTTATTATTAATTATTGATCAATCTCCCGAGTAAATTATCATATCAAATAAAAAAATAATAAATTAACTATTGTTATATTTCTTTTTCTTTTTAAATTTTTCTAAAAAATAGTTTATTCCAGGTTTTTGATGTATTCAAGAACTTCAATTGCATCAAGATACTTGATGTCCTTTTCCTTGAGTACAAAATCAATAAGCTTTGTTTTCTTTTTATCTTCCATTTCCACTTTGGAAAATATGTTTTGATATGAACGTTTAGGATAGTAAATCTCTTTGGCAATATTGTGGATATAGTCCTTCTCCTCTTCTGTAATTATTCCCTTTTCAACTGCCAATTCAAGTTTGTAGTCAACATTTACCAAAGCTTCAGAGATTGGGACTTGATTAACTGGGTCGAAGCTAAGAGCTACATCATCATCTGAAGTGATTGCTCCAGATCTGTAAGCCTTGTAAACGTATCCGATTCCAATCATCCCTAAATCATCGAGTTCTGATGCTCTCAAAGCTCCCATACTGCTTCCTCCAACTACAGTTATTCCCTTATCCAATGCCTTCATGATTTCCTTATGGGCAACTGCAGGAGTGTGATGGAAAGCCCCATCAATGATTCCGATGATGTCTGGCTTTTCAGCTATTGCCTTTAGGACGTCTCCTCTTTTAACAGGAGGCCTGTAATCTGCATCAAGTATGGTTTTCGCTTCATCCTCTAAAATGGACAATCCAAGATAGACTATTATCTTCTTCATCAGACTAACCCTCTTCTTGCTTTTCTGTCGTATTCCAATGCTCTGTTTCCTAACCTTTCTTCATCCAATGAGTATAATTCCGCTTTTGGAATGATTACCCTTGCAACATTGATTCCTATTTCCTCTCTTGTAAGGTCAGTGTATAAAATTTGATTAAAGCCCACTTTCTGAACCTCTTCAATGCTTGTTTCAATGTCCTTTTTGATTGAATGTGAACTTTTGTCTTCAATGTCGGACAAGTTTATTGTATCCTCTTCTTTTTCGAAGTAGTGCTTATTCATCCTTTTCATATGTTCATAGCCGGATTTTCTCATGAAGTCTGCATTTATTGTATCTTCACGGGTTCCATGAATCTGTGTTGCTCTGCTTTGGGCAACTTCAGTCAATGCTCTTATTGCAGCTACTTCAGGGTCTAGATGAGTTCCAACACCTAATGATAAAAGTGCAGGATCCTTAAGTACAGTGTCATCAGCACTTGCTGCTATGGTTGTAATTTTCAAATCTGCAGTAATGTCCATGAGCTTTATGTCAATTCCTTGGGAATGGAACTTATCTAAAAGTTCATTAATGATTTCATTGTCAATATTTTCCTGATTGATTTCCTTCTTGTTTCTTTTAGTGAGTTCAAAAATGCTCCATGCATCCCTTTCAACAACTTCAAATATACCATGCAAGACAGATTCCTCTATGATGTTTCCGGATGCAAGGCCGTTTGTGTTTCCTTTAAAAATAGCTATTGGGCTTGGGCTCACTTCCCTTGTTGGGATGTAAGGGTGGAAAACTGCATTTGATGGAACATAGACGGTTTCTTCGCTTATGATGTCTTCTGCTTCAATCCATTCAAGCCTTGAATTTTCAACATTTTCATTGCCGTAATTCTTTGGCAAGAGAAGGTCTTTTGGGTCGAGAACATTCCTTTCATTTTTAATGTTGTTGTAGGTGTCTACAAATGTTCTTTCTCCATCGATATCCTGCCTTTCTGCAGAGTACCTTTCGAATCCTTCCATCATTGCAGATGCCTTTGCCTGCTCTCTGGTAGCTCCCTTTCCAGTATAGACGCTAACACTGCCTGATTGTGCAGTTGGACGGATAGCTGAAAAGACTGGAATCTTGACTCTATCTAAGTCTGTAATGTCAGTCAATCTGGTTATTCCAGCAGTTCTAAGCTTTTTCTCATTTATCTCAATTGTTTCTTTTGGGTCTTTCACTCTATGAGTTCCCTTAAAGAATTTTATTGGAATATCTTCAAACATGTTTTTGATCCTTAGCTATTTTTAAAATCTTTTTATATTTGTAATATTTATATTATGTAATTGATTATTTATAATAATTGTTATAGGTTAATTTCAATCATTCGTTTAATTTTTAAATAATAAGTGATATATGAAAGTATAGGAGAAAAATTATTATTCAATTGAGGCTTTCAAATGCAAATTAAAGATAATGAGATTCATAATTTTCACATAAGAAACATCTTGAAAAAATTGGAAGAGAAAGGTTTGGATGCCATGCTGGTGGCTAATTTCAATAATATATACTACCTATCAGGATACTTGTCAACAAGCTTTGCATTCATGATCATTAAGGAAAATCCAATCATTTTTGTATCTGGAATGGATATGGAAAATGCAGGAAACACCTCTTCCATTGATATTGTGAAGTATGAATCCTTTGACAAGATGATTGAATACTTGAAGGAAGAGGAAATCAAGAGCTTAGCTATTGAATCAGACTTGACTGCAAATGTCTATGAAAAGTTCAAGGACTTCAATCTTGAAATATCAAATGCCATTTCAACTGAAAGGATGATTAAGTCTGATGATGAAATTGAAAAGATGCTTAAGGCAACTGATATTGCACATAAGTCACTCATTGAATTGGATGTCCGCTCCAAGCAGGAAAAGGGAGCGCAGGAGTGGGAATGTGCATATGAATTAGGCTATTTAATGAGAAGGAATGGAGCAAGTGTCGAATCATTTGACACAATATTTGCATCAGGCCCTGTATCCTCACTTCCTCATTCAACTCCAAGGCAACATGTCCTTGAGACACCTGTTTTAGTGGATTACGGCTGCAAGTTTGAAGGGTACTGTTCAGATACAACAAGAACTTTCATCTACACAGAAAGGCAAGAGGAAATATCCGATATAGTGCTTGAAGCCCATGACAAGGCCATTGAAGCTGTTAAGGCAGGTGTGAAAGCTTGTGAAGTGGATAAGGTGGCAAGAGACATCATAAGTGAATATGGCTATGGTGATAATTACATTCACAGCACCGGCCATAGCTTAGGTTTGGACATTCATGAAAATCCATCAGTTTCCATGAAGGATCAAACTGTTTTAGAAAACAATATGATCATAACAATTGAGCCTGGAATCTATCTTGAAGGTGAGTTTGGAATAAGGATAGAGGATATGGTTTTAGTTGACAAAAAGGGAAAATTGATTGGTAATTTACCTCAAATATTATGATTTTTCTTTTTTTATTATCACTTTTTATTTTTCATTTAGTTTTATTTTTTATCTAATTTTATTTTTATTAAATCACTTTAATTTTACAAAATCAATATGATTTTTCTTATTTTTTATAATATCCTAATTAAATTGTTTTTTTAAGTCTATAAATTGGTTAAATTTATTAATAACTTGTACAAATCTATTATCAATGTTTATTGAAGATTTAATAATCAAATTATCGAATATAATAGAAAATAAAATCAATCAGTCTATTTTAATAGGATTTCAGGAGTACTTGCTTAAGGCAGGAATATTTACATT
>JAGCBE010000344.1 GCA_017652345.1 Methanobrevibacter sp. | reverse complement strand
ACGCTTTGATCAATCTCATTAACTGTAATCTGAGGCATAATAAAACTCCCCTTTCAGTTTTATTTTTTGTTTGAACGCTTTTTCCTTGTATATGTTTTAACAGTAGGTTCTTCGGTAACAGTCTCTACTGGTTCTTCCTTAATCTCTTCCCTTGCTTCTTCTGCAACAGGAGTTTCTTCAACTTTAACTTCTTCTTCAACTGCAACTTTAACCTCTTCTTTAACAGGTTCAACTTTTAGAACAGTCTCATGAGCAACCTCAGTTTTTTCTGCAACAACTGCTTTTGGAGTAGGAGTTGTAAAGTATCTAATCTTACCGGCATTAGATAATCTGCTAAGAGTCACATAGTCCTGAATAGAACCAACTGATATAGTCATATATGGACCAATAGCAATTCCTTGAAATTTAAGAGTTGTTTTTGTAAGGTTCTGAATAGAATACATAGGTATCATTCCTCCCTATTCATTATTTCAACATCACATTTTATTTCTCCCTGAGTTTGATTCTTACGTCTAAACAACATAGCATCATCAGTATAAAATGTAAATGTATTTCTAAACATAACGCCATTATTTATATGTTCAACGGTATCTGAATTATCAACAATTTCATCGTTTATGAATAGATTGAACTTGTGTTCAAAGTCGAGGCCATAATCAAAATGTGCCCTTAATGATGGATGTTGATAAAAGAAAAATATTAGCTCTCTTGCAATGTCATCACAAGTTTCTCTATCAACAGAAAATATATCTAATTGATATTCTATTCTAATTGGAATAGACTGTGCGTAAATATTATCATTATCCTGTCTTTTTGTAAATGAACCTATCATCTTTGCGTTGTGATTAACATTACTTCCCCGAACTGAAAAACCTAAACGCATTGTAGATATAAGTGGAAATGTAACATTGTCTTTTTTAAGCTGTGCTAAAAATCTAACAGCATTTTCTACTGGAAGAATATATACAGTATTACTATTGAATACTTTTCTAAATTCATTTATTATAGCATCATCATAGGCTTTAATACTCATTGTTTTCAAACCCCTTTGTGACAAAATCAGTAAATTTTAAATAGCTGTGTCGAATCCAATTCATTGGTGTTAATGCATCGTTCCCATATTCAATTAAACGTATGACAAAATTCAATGATTCTGTTGTACCATTACATTTAACAAACTCTGAAACAAAATAATAACAACATCCAGTATTGGCATCATATTTACATTGTAAGCTATTTATAAACTGACTTGCTATATCTCCAGCATTGATATCCCTTAATAGATTGATACTAGCAACATCTCTTAATTTATTTGTAACTACTTTCCATCTTAAATCATTGTAATTGGATTTTAGAAATAGTTTAAAACTACCCAAGTCTGCCTGACATTTTAGCAAGTATAATTGCAAGTTATCTGAATTAAACTCGCTAAATTTAATTGGATACCAAATCTTCATATCCTTAATCCTTTATGTCCATAAAAACATTATTTTTATCTTTATACTGTTCAAGTTTCTTTTCTGGTGTTTTGTTAAAGAACACAGGAGCTAATTTACAAACCCAACTATCTGGAAACTCTAATCCAGCTTGAATATCAGTAATAACAAAAGTTCTTTTGTCTGCTAACGGTTGTGGTGGTACAATAAGTATTCTACAACCTTTGCATAGATTCTTTGTATCAAACGGTAAAGTTGCCATATAAGGTTTATCTTCTGGTAATTCAGATACCCATCCGTATTTTCTTAAAGTTGTAACTTTTGGATTTTCGTCAAAAATAATATCAAGTTCTATTTCTTCTGAAAATCCCGTTGGAACTTCCTCAGCATATATTGTAAAATTCATATCAATAGGATATTGATATAACACTCTTATGCCAATTAGTTTTGCCATTTCTTTAAAATATGATCTAAATATGGTGGAATCATTTTGAGTTAATAAGCCCATTATAATTACCCCCAAATCAGCTCTTCTGCAACTTCTGGGTTAGCCATAATATAATTTAACCAAGCTTTAGCTGCTGCCGGAACCCATCGTTTACCATAAAGAACTGCTAGTATATGTTTGCAAACAAACCCTTTATTGTTTTTAACATTACGGACTTTCGGAGGTCTGTTTTGTTGAACACCGTATTTTCCACCGGCCTGTGATAACCAAAAACTGAAGCGGTACACGAAATCGGGGCAAGTACAGTTTACATATAGATCTTCGTCGTCAAGAGCTTTACTTAAACATTGAGTTAATAGATGTAAATCAATTCTCTTCCATCTATTCTTACCAGACCAGCTACCTACTTTTGTATAAAGATTTGCAAAGGCTCCCTCAAATGAAATCGTTACGATATAATCTCCAACTCTAGATTTCCATGTAAAAGTATCATTTTCAAATAGTTCTTGAAAATCAACATTATCAAAATCTTTAGCTCTATAAAACTTTTGTTTTTGAAATCTTTCAGGTGATTCTGATTTACTTCTTTTAATTATATCCCAACGAGTTATTTCATTTAAGGGGAATTTTTGTAATTTAAACATTATAAAAACTCCCCTTTACTATGAACTATATCTTTAAGAATTACTTCTTAAATCTTTTCTTTGGAGCCGGTCTGCGAACAGACTCACTTAGAACTTTACCAGTAACAGAGTAAATACCTCTATCCTTTAGGCCTTCGTTCTTTGCTTTGAAGTTATAAGAAAGTGCTGCTGGAACAATTACAGAACCCTTCATAACACACTCAACAACAAATGTGAAACCAGGATTCTTAACGCTTTCAGTAAATGCACCAGACTCCTTAAACTTAATTGTCATTCTCTTTGCAGGAATGAAGTTCTCTGCAACAAACTTAATGGACTTCTTAGATCCCTTTGTAGTTGTAACAATACCAGAAAGAGTAAGTTTATTTCCACGAACAGTACCCTCAGAAATTCTTACAAAACGAACATTCTCATAGTTCTCTTTTGCAAAACGAGTAAGCATTCTGTTAAAGGTTGCTTCATCAAAATCAATAGACTTAGATTCCTTTAGCTTTCTGGAAGTAGGTCTCTTTGCAATCTTTCTAACAGATTCAGCCTTGCGACGAAGTGTTCTTGCTCTAGAACGCTTGACGGATTCCTCAAAGTCATCCTCTTCTTCAAATTCGTCAAATTCTTCTTCCTCACCATCAGCAGTTTCAATTTCTTCCTCGTCTTCAATGTCAATATCCTCAGTACCTTCAATATCTTCCTCATCTTCTGCGGAAAGTTCTTCAGTAGGAGTAATAACACCAACAACGATCTGCTCACCTGTTTCACCACAAACTGGGCAAGTCTCTTCTTCCATTTCTAGTTCTTCGCTAATCTCAGCATCAGTAATATAATTAGCACCACAAATTGCACACTTGCAAATATGATCACCAATAATATCTTCTGCCTGTTCCTCAGCCTCTTCAACATCCTCCGGAACTTCATCCATTTCAGGGTCAATGACTAGGACAACATCATCATCAGGAGTGTAATCAGCGGTAACATCAAGTTCAGTTTCTTCCTCGTCAGCATCTTCGCTAAGATAATGAGAAAGAGACTCAAACTTTAGTTTATTAACTGGGATATTGAAAGCTTTCTTAGTAGCTTTCTTAGAAGTTTTAGAAACAGACTCCTTAACAGACTTCTTAGCTTCTGTCTTATGTAGTTCCATGTTTGTTAATTCAAAAACATTAAGATCTGCTGCCATTTGAATAACTTCCTTTCTAATTAAAAATTATTAGTCAATAGGAAATACAATATCCTGATTAGCTGTCAGGAAGCTACGGATATCTTGTATTTCAGTGTTCGCCTCTGACAACATTGTTTCACCATCAAGATTATATGTAGAAGAATTTAAAGTATATTTGCTTCTAATTCGTCCAATAACTTGTTTAGCATACGCTGTTGCCAATCTTAATATAATATCCATCCAAAATACCTCTGTTATTTCCTCAACATCTTTATAATCAGGTATATATTGAATGGTTATCATGTTAGTAAATGGTGGGTTCATAGTAACAGATAATTGTTTATTATGAGCATCCCAAATAAAATCCAAATCGGTGGAAATTGTATTGATTTGTTGCAGTCGTAACATTCTATCTGCGTAAGCATCCATGTTTGTTATAGCAGAATAAGTTAAATTAAGACCAAAAACATCTAATGTATTCATACTCATACTATTGTACGAATCCGGACGCATAACATTTACAACACTATAAACATTTTTATCTTTTAGATCTATAGTTCCTCCAATACCATTTGCTCTCGCACCAAATGGCAATGTCATATATGCAGGTGTTGTAACATAAGGCTTCACTTCTCTGAAGGCCCTATTGACACATCTAGGAATATCGTTTTTGATTTCAATATCTAATACACTTCCACCAAGAGAAAATAGAATTTCATCAACATATTCTGCAAGTGTCATTATTAAACAACTCCACTCTCTAAAATCAGGCCAACTAAGGTCTTCACAGAATTGTTTCTCTTATATTTAATACCAAAGTTATCACAGATATTAAAAAGATCTTCTTTATCCATTTTCATTAAATTTTCCTCTGTGTAAGTATCATCGGAAGTGTTAGTATTAACTTCTTCTTCAACCTTAACTTTTGTACTAGAAGCAATTTCTTTGGCAATAGGTGAAACAAACCCGTCAACAATAGAAGCATCTACATAATTGCTATTATTAGCTTTTAGTATTTGATCTTCGTCAAGAATAACATCCAAACCATATAAATTTAATTGTTCTCGTTTTAAACTCTTCCAATAGTTATACTCATTGACGTCATCCGTATTTACGGTAATGGTTTCCCTTGGTTGAATTTTAACTTTTTGACCATTAAATCTACATATAGTATGTGGGGTATCCTTTAGATTTTTAACCGCAAATTTCATTATATATATCTCCACCTCCATTGGTTATAGTGTATCAAGGACCGGCTGGAGGATAAACCAGTCCTTGATACTTCATGAATAAGCTAATGCTTAATTCAAGCTAGTGTTAAATTATGCAGTAACCGTAGCAACACAGTTTGCAGAAACAGTAACACCATCAATGGTAGATGTAGCTGTAATAGTTGCTGTACCTGCTGCAACAGCAGTGATAACACCATCAGCAACAGTAGCAACAGACTCGTCGCTAGATGCCCAAGTAACAGTACCACCTGCTGGGTTAGTTGTTGCAGTAACAGAAACAGTAGAACCACCAACAGTTAGAGATGCTGTGGTCTTATCAAGAGAAATTGCAATAACAGTAACAGGATTTGGACTAAACTTAATTCCAAGTCCATCAAGTTTAAGAGTCTCATAGTAGTAGACCTCATCATAGTTATCAGTCTGTAGTGCAAACTGAGCACCTGGCTGCATAACAAAATACTGGAGCTTCTTCCATGCAGGAACTGCAATAGTACCTTCAAGAACAGTGGAAGAATCTGCAACCCACTCATCATAAGGAGTCTGTGGAGTAGTGATTCCAGTAGGAGAAATAACAACTAGAGGCTTATAACCTTCACCAACAACGGCATTAGCCTGTTTGGTATTAGTAAGAGTAATTGTAACAGTAGAAATTGCCATGTTAATTCAATCCTTTCTGAAAGAATATTTTTATTTACTTTTTTATATCTTAGAGTTACATGACTACAATTAAGCAGTCATGTAACTCTTTGATAAATCAATCTATGATAAAATCAAAAGTTAAAATCAACCAGTGATTCTACCACGGAGGTACATCTTACCATTGATCATCTTAGTACCGTAAGATGTAGCATAACCTTGCTGACCACGGAAGTCTGCTGGCATAAGGACGTCTGTGGAGAGCACTGGCATATACGGAGCGTATACAACATTTGTGTTTATACATACTGTAATAATATGTATATTTCCCATATCACTATGAGGATCAGACTATATCATGAATTTAATAACTCTATTACCAAGTTATTAAAAACCCTAGCACTTCCATTTAATAGACTTATGTAAAACTAATATCATTTTACTGCTAACCTTTATAGGCTGTACTCTACTTGCTTCGTGTTATATTTCAATAACCTTATTTTCAAACCACCTAGTAAAAAACTATTTATACATTTCTGTAAATGTGATTTTCTAGCTTTCGATAGTCGTTGAACCTTCATTACATATTAGTAATGCTTGGCTGCTGATTGACTCATTTCTTTAAGTGAGCTTTCCAGCAATTCACTAGGTTTATACTGGACTTGTATTACGCTGCAACAGCATAATCATCTGTTAATCCAGTTTCAAGGAAGTTTGTACCCTTATAACCAAGTACAAAGACATCTGGATCAAGTAGTGGAACAACATAACACTTATATCTACCACCGAGTGTACCAATGAAGTGTGGACCAACTGCATCAGAAGCACCAGTAGCATCAAAGTTTCTCATGCACTCAATAACAGCGGAAACATTAGAACCACAAACAATGAAGTTTGGCTGAACTCTCTGAGTAGCATTGAAGACAATCTTTGCACCCTCAGTAATTCTAACCCAGAAGCTATCATAGTGGTCAACAACATTAACACCGTGAGGTGGAATCTTAGACCAAGTGAGTTCTGGACCTGCTGCTGCTAGATTAACTAGCTTTGTAGCTATTTCTGTATCAATCTCCAAATTTGTTACAAGTTATACGCTTAATATAACTCTCTATACATTATTTATTTTGTATAGTTCGGACTATATCATATTCTTAATTCATCTGTTACCAATAAATTAAGAACCCATGCACTTCGGATTTGCTTAAATCCTACTCTACTCACTTCGTGTTGTTTTACTAAACAACCTTATTTTCAAATTGCCAACATATTGTTTTTATGTATTTCTACAAATGCAATTATTTAGTTTTCGATAGTCTCTGAACCTTATAATTTTAATGAGTTAATCTTCCTTTTGCTTTTTAGTATACCCTTTATAAAAACCTAAAGATAAATAATATTCAAGGTCTTCTGGTTTAACTCTTTTGTTAATCGTCCCGTTTGTTATTGGTATTCTTCCAAGATTCTGCTCACCGATTAACTTTTTGGTGTTGTTAGAATGTTTTTTACCAAACATTCCATTTCCTTCACCAGAAGATATTTTACTATGCAAGGCTTTCAGTTCATCACTTTGTGTCCATCTATTACCGTAATTACTATTCTTTTCACCTTTACGGCTTTCGCTCATTTTTTGTTTTGTTTCTTCTGTATGATGATGATCTTTGAACCTCGGTCCACCAGGACCTGCTTGCCCACCCTTACATATATTATAATATTTTCTGCTTGTTTGAGCATAGTAAAATTTTATGTAATAAATTTCCATTTCGTCAAGTTCTTCTTTAGATTCACATTCACACAACAATTCAACTTTGAAATTTTCTTTTCCATATGCTTCTATGGCTTGTTTTAAAATTTTTCCGGAACCCAGATATTTTTCATGAAGAAATTTATCAGATTTCTTCTGTCCAATATATTTTCTACCATCAATTAAATTTGTTGTCATGTAAATGTATCCATACATAAGTATACCTCATTAAAATTATCTTGGCTTCTGATTACCATATTAGCGATACAAAACTAATAAGGCTTTCCAGAAATTCACATGGTTTTTCATAATACATCACTGTATTAAGCCACAAGTTTTTGTTTATGGGCGATCTCTCCAGCTGCCTGTGCAGACATAACATCAAGAATTTCTGCACCGTACTGTTGCTTGAGATCATATGCTGCATCAAAGCCCCAATATGCTGCAAGCTTTCTGGACTTTGCAAAGATTGGAATCTGTGCAAGACTCATGTTGATTTCAGGAACCTTTAGATCTGGAACTTGCTCATTGTTGTACTCGTAAACAGCAGTTGTACCATCAATAGCAGTAGCACAAGCAAATGCACCAGTTGCATAGTTAATAGTACCAACAGTAGAACCGTTTACTGGATTTACGAGATTACCAGTGCCGTCATCAGTGTAAACAGTTCCATCAGGAAGTGTAACCTGAACGGTCTGAGGAAGGACTGGAACATACTCAAAGTTCACACCATTTGCAACTGCTTCCTCGTTAACAACTCTGGAACTGTAATACTGATCGGAACGGCCAGTATAAAGTGAGTTATTGAACATAGTACCGGCAGTGGTCTGACCCTTATCAGAACCATAGGTGAAACGGAGGTAAGAAATCATTCCTGCCTTGGACTCAAGTGCCTGAGTAGAAACGATATCAGGAGCAATTAGATTTGGAACAACAGCGGTAAGCATATCCATGAAGTAGGTCTTGCTAGGAATGTTAGAGCTGTTAGTTGCTTCACAAATCTGTCTGGTATTTGCAAGGGTAGTTGCAAGTGCAACTTTCTTTTCAAGGTTAAGTGTTTTACCCTGAGTTTTCTGAACTGCCTCAGCAGCCTTAATGTATCTCTCATAAAGTTTGAGATTTCTCTGTGTGGTAGGAGTTGAAAGAACTCTTTCAACGAGCTTATCAGAATTTGCCATATTTAATCTTCCTTTCAAACAATTTTAAAGTTTATATTATAATGAACTTGCAGTTGTTTGTAGGAACGATATAAGGTTATTCTGCTCTTGTACCTCAGCAGAATCTTTAGTTGTTTTTAAGTTTTCAACAATGTAATTATCACCTGTGGATAATCCATCAAGTGTAATACCTAACTTTCCGTATCTATCCAGTTTCTTTCTATAAGATTCAACGATTTTATCAATCTGCTGTGGTGAAGTCTTTAGGGAAACATTATGATAAATACTTTCTGGTTCAATACCATTTACATTACAGATTCTGTCTGTGTAACATTTTTGATACTTACTAAGACTTTCTTCTAGTTTAGAGCGAATAGCCTTTTCTGCTGAAAGTGAATTATTAACATTGTCTAAAGATTCAGTTAGTTCACTAATCTGTGAATCACTGTCCTTTATTCTTTGCTGTGCCTCACTTAGTAATCTTGAATATTCGTCTACTTCCGCATCAATAGAATTGATTTCATAAGTATGACTTCTATCAGATTCATTCAGCTCGTTCTCTAAACAACTTAATTGTGATTTGTAGTTATTTAGCTGCTCCTGTAACATTGAAATTTTAGAAGTGCTGTCCTGTAATTCGTCTAACAGTCTGGAATTTTCATCCTCAAGGCTATTAACATTGTCTTTTAGGGAAGTGTTTTCCTTTAATAGCTTTGTTACCTTAGCCTTGTTATTTTCTAATAGTCTTCCGGAATTACTTAGCTTTCTATCAAACTTCTCGGTTACAGATTCAAGTTCCATACTTTGCTGTCTTAGAGTATAAAGATTCTTTCTTTCATTAGTTTTGAATGTTTTTACCTTATTTAATAGCTCGGTAATTTCACATTCCTGTTCACTTAGTTGTTTGTCTTTTTCATTAAGACTTTCAACGTATCTATTTTCTCTGTGCTTCAAAGCTGAAACTTGCTGACGCAAACCATTTATACACTTATACAATTTTCTATTCTCTCTAATAGTTTTAGCAGATTTGGTAGAAATTGTTTCTACTTGTAATTCTGGTTCCGTCTTACACTTATCTTCTAAGATAGTATCTTCGGAAGTTTTAAGTGCTTTGCATTTATCTTCAATGGATTCTATAATAGTATCCATATCGGAATCATTTAAACCTGATGCTCTAACAACTGATCTTATAATATTAAGATCTGCCGCTGATTCAGCATCTTCGATTTGTCTTTCGATAGACTCTTTAAATGTTTCTTTCTTTTCACGCTTCATAGATTCAACAACTTTTTGACGTGCTTTTTCAACTGCTGGAGTGGAAACAACGTCAAAACAGGCAAAATCATATGAATCTTCGTCTACTCTTTCTCCACCGGCATCCTCAATTATATCTCCTTGTCCTCTGGAAGAAACACCTAATACACTACCGTAATCAAGTATGTTTTTAAGAACCCTTCCATCCGGAGTATCAAGAATATCAAAACCACCATAAACTAAACCTTTATCTTCATCAATGCTATAATCAGTCATTACGATGCAGGCGTGTTTAACAAGAGGTTCAAATCTATCCTCTGGATGATCAAGTTCACCAAAAAGTGTTTTATTTTGAAGTGCCTCTTTAAATAGTGGATCATCAAAAACTTTCTTCCAAAGTTGTAATGGATATAATCTTCCATTTCTTGTTGGATTTTTGAAATCTGCACAAACACCTTCAAGTCTACCTAAACAACCTTTTTTGGGGGCTTTACTTTCGTTAAGCCTCAAAGAATTCATTCTTGTTTCTATTAAAACTTGCATCTGTATCACCCCTTTCAAAATGTTTATTTATATGTTTAATCCCTATTATCTAATAAAGACTTAACATCTAATCTATTTCGATTAACTGCCTCTACAAGAGGTTTATAATCTCCTGTCTGGAAATACTCTGCTATTCCATTTGATAAATCCTTTAAACCTAAACAATCAATAAAATCATTTTGTCCATTTATATCAGATTCATATAAATGTTCCATAGCAATAACACCTTGCGTGATAATGCTTGTAGCTATCTTAATATAAGTGCTAACCGATTTACCTTCACAAGTTAGTATTTCTTTAATAATCTTATGTGCTTTATTATTTAAGTTTAAATAAAAATTAACAACATTGTTATTACGCTTAATAAGTTCTTTAATAATTACTTTTGGAAGTGTTTTATTTGAAATAACTTCATTAAGCTCTTTAGATACATCTTGTCCATTATTTTTAAGTTCAAGAAGTATTGAATAACAATCATGCTTATTAGCTAACATATTTCCCTCCAAAATGTTATGCCTCTGGTGTCATAGAAGGTTCTTCTTCTGCTCCACCCATTTCAGGTTCTGGACCCATATCAAAATCCATATCAGATCCACCTAAATTTGGACCACCGCCGAAATCATGTCCCATGTCAAAGTCGTCAGATTCAGAAGTTACATCAAAACCTGCATCTTTGTCAGACATTACTTTATTCTTCTTTAATATTTCAGTTATATCATTCATATTGAGGAAGTTATCAAGTATCCAACAAACAGTTTCAAATATTCCTCTATCGTCTGTTTTTCCTTCGATCATATTTAGGATATCAGAGGCTTGATTTAACCTATTTGTGATTAACTCATCCCTCTCCGTATCCTCTATAGTAGCAGGAGATACCATTTTTATTGTAAATTTGTTAATATAATCTAAACCTTTATCTAAAAAGAATAAATTAAGTAGATTTGTTATTCCTGTAATATAGGCATTTTGGATTCTCATTATTGTATGTGCGTATCTTGAGCTTAATTTAGTTAAAGAAGTACCATTACCTAAACCTTCAGGTGCATCATAATTTAAGTATTGTTTTGGTATTTTAAGTGCCGATAATTTCTTATTATTAAAATAATCAACATCAACAATATCCTTAATATTTACATCTCCACCAAGGTTCGTAGAAGTAATAGCTCCTTTTCCTTCCTTTGTTGGAACATATATTACATTTTCTATTGGTCCTGGTGAATTGTAAGAGGATACAACTCCGTTTTGTTTATTAAGAGCCATTTTTTGTTCTATCATATTTTTAATTCTTCTAAGTAGTGATTCTACTTCTGGTTTCGGCATATTACCTACTTCTATTTGAAGAATTCTTACTAGAGCTGATTTTGTAACTCTGCTTAACATTAAACTATCTTCTAATAGTTTTACTGTTTGTGCTGGTTCATATGCATCTGCCAGAACAGATTTTCCAGTTTTTACTTTATATACTTGGGTCGATCCGTCTGCATCATTATGTAGAGCTATTAGTTCTGGATTTCTAGAAATATTTCCAGTTAAACAAATATGAACAAAGCTCTTTCTATCATAAATATTTACATCGCTAACATCTAGGGTTTTTGTTGTAAGAGATGAGTACATGGATGAAGATTGTTCAACATTCTGATTAAACATTCTAATATAACCTGATGTTTTATCTCTTACCTGAAGATCATACATTGTTGCTGGATCATCGACATATTCAATATATTCTTCTAGTGGTCTTGAAGCATCTTCCTTCTTAACTCTAATTGCTGTTTGTCCTGGATGTTCTCCATATAATTGTGAGTAATCTGATTCGTCACCTTTTCTATATAGTCTTAAATAAACATCGCCATAGGTACATAATGCGTAGATATGATTCCATGCTTTATCATTTATTCCAAGAACATCAATTAACCTATTAGTTGCTTTTGTAATATCTGAATCTTCTGATTCTGACCAAATAATCTTTCCTGTTTTATAATCATATTGCGTAGCGTCATCTGCATACATTTCAATAGCAGCAGCAATAGTTGCATCTTTTAACATATCTTCAAATTGATTATATCTTTCAATTCTATCAGAAGATAATGTTCTAAACTTGTTTATTGCTTCAACATCAATTAAAGATCCTGATTCGGCAGACTTTATTTGTTTGTTCGCTAAGTCATTTTTATCATCTGTAATATTTGTACCAACATATTCATTTTCTTTTGGAATACGTTTAATTCTTAAAGCATCCTCAAAAAGTTCTCTCATTTTACCCAAAGTAATTACCTCCTTACCAAGATAGGATATTCTGTGCTCCAAATCCACCGATCAGTTCTTCTATTTTATCCGCTGCCATTTTAGAAGCTCCTGACATATGTGAATTCTGCAACAAAGATTCCTGCATATTATCTAAAAATTCTTGTTGTGCGTCTACTTCCATATTCGTGTCTATTGCAGTAGATAGAAGTTGATGATTGTCAACAAGACTTTGCTTATGAATTGTGGCATTAAATAATGCACCTGCAAGTGAGTCGGCCATATCTTTTGAGTTGTGAACAATAACACTATTTCCTATTGGGAAATTATGTATATTCTCAATCTCTAAGTCATACACTGGAATACTTTCATTTAGCTTAATTGTATTCTTATTCTTAATATATAATTCTTTGTTGTTTATGCTCTTTAATATTTGGTTACCACTAATATCTTGTATTTTAACAAATTCACCTGAATCAAGCATAAACTTATGTTCAGGGGTACACCTAATGATATAACCATCACTAAATGTAACCTCCAGCAATGTATTGACATACTTTGTAATAAATACTTTCTTTATTCTATTTAAAGATGTTTTTCCGTTTTCAACAGTTTGAACATAATAGTTTGATACACTATGATAATTAAATAATTCTTTTATAGTTTTCTTGAATGTTCTATTATGTATAGTATCATATAATGTTATTTCAGTATCATCTGTGAAACAGCCATCCGCAGGGTGATCGATTTTACCTGTCTGAACATCTCTTTGAAGTTCTATAAGTTCTTTTTCAAGTAAATCAATTTGTATAAGTCCTATTCTACCATCATTCATCGCAGATCTTAATGCTAGATAACCCTGTGGAGTTCTATCAAGAGATACAATAGATGCATCATAACCTTGTGTTAATAGCATTTGTTTCATATCTGCTGATTGGAAACCGTCAAGGGATATACCTATTATATTAAATCCACATTGTCTTAGATAGTAAATAAACTGTCTTGTTTTTTCAAATGATATTTCAGATCCCTTCGGTGCTTCTATATCAACTGAAAAGATATGTTTATATGTCATTTCACTTGATATAAATTCTTGTGCCCCAACATATTGTTGTGTTTCCTTTAATCCCGAAACACCCACAGATGAAATACCTGCTTTGTCTCCTGTTAATGCGCCGTCAATATGAATAAATTGCGGCATATATCTTACAGCTTCAGGAACTTTATCTAATTCAAAGAAATCAGCTATTTGAAGATCATCGTTTAGTCCGATTGTTAAAACTTCTGTCACAAATGGGTTCTTATAATCTTTAATATAACATTTTGAAAACATATCATAGTTAAAGAATGTAGTAGCACCCACAACAGATATTCCTGCGAGGTTCATTAGTGCAGTATTTACATCAAGCACAAAACTTTGTTTCAAATTCACTGGAACCCAAAGTATTCTGTATCCTTGTTTCTTATATGCTTCCTCTTCTTCTTTTGATAGTTGATCCGGAAGAATCATGGACTTCAATGATTTGTTACCAACAGCGACCGGAAACTTTTCTTTACTAAATGTTCCTTCTGGTTTAATAACCCACTGAGGTTCATCAATAATAAGCATATGCTTATCTTGTCCCTCTGATTTCATTTTCTTTATATATGCTTCAATGAAATCTTGATCCGACTTTTTTGAAGAAACAAGGAATAATCTTCCATACTGAACACCATTTTTAATAAAACGTGAATTCATACGTTCCTTGATAGCGTTATATGTTTTCATAATTTCATTCTTAGCGTCAAGCGCAGAATTACCTTTTATTGAACCACGAGAGAAGTCCGCTTCATCCATTAGCGCACAGTAACATTGCTGACCTAGTGCATGGTCTGACTTAGATCCAAATTTAATGGTAATATGATTTGGAGGATTATATCTTTCTTTAACACGTCCTGTAACAGTTCCTCTTTCCATGAACCATGGGCTATCTATTAACATCTTATGAAGTGTATTAAAACCAACACCCTCTGCAAGTGTTAAATTGATATTAAGAAAGAATATAGATATTTCTTCTCCTTCGTTCATCTTAAAATACTGCTGAGGATTTTTAAGGCACATTAACCTATATAATAAGTATGCTAAACAAACATCGGCAGTTTTTGTTTTACCAACACCAATAGCTCCTGTAAATATTACTTCTTCATATGCTAAAGCTGGATTAAAGATTTCTCGGTATTTCTTTCTCCAATAAGGATATATAGATTTACCATTTCTAGTTGACTTTCCAAGATATCGTTCATTCTCTATAAATTCATCTATAGACACAGGTATCTCGTCATAGTCAACTTCCCATAATTCTTTTAATGTGGTAGATTGACCATGTTCTTTATATTCAGATAAAATTTTAAGGATAAGTTCTTTATTATCTGCCGATAATTTTGCAAACTCATCCTTACTTATATTAGCTATCTGATCAATAGTAAACATGAAAAAAGTTCCTCCCACTTTTTCTTATAAAGTAGGAGGAACATATATTTTTTGTATTTATTTTGTAAATATATTTTGTAAATAATTACTTTCTTCTTCCATGGCACCCCTCATCGAGCGTGTCAAGAAAATCATTTAATTTTTTCTTTTCATATTCATCGACATATACTTCAACATGAATAAGGTTATATGCACCAGAGGCTTCATGCTTAATGTCATTATCTACTAAGAATTTCTTTAATTTTTTATATTCATCTTTTGTAACCTCTGTATTAAGCCATCTCTTATCGGATTCTTCCTCACGAAGTCTTAAAGATTCTTGAACATCATCTTCATGCACTTGTTCATCATAATCGTCCATCAATCTAATGGCAATTTCATGTCTAGTAGGTTTATCCAACATGGTTAATGAACCTCTTCCAGATCCATACCATTTATCATAAAGTTTAATACCCGCGTCTGCGATATTTTCCCAGGCTTTAATAGCTTTATCTTCGTCATAAACACCACGTTTGATTTTTCTTTTTAAATTATCG
Source organism: Methanobrevibacter sp. (assembly GCA_017652345.1). The sequence continues at coordinate 9,317 of JAGCBE010000344.1, read as the reverse complement.
ATAGTTGCGTTGATTGCTGTACTAAGCGGTGCAGCATTTGGAATAAATAATGTTAATTCTCTGACATCATCTTCGGAAACAGCTTCATCCAGGCTTTCACTAAAATCATCTTCAAGATCGTAAATTCTATCCTCAACAGCTCTCATTAAATCATACATTGAACCTTTTTCTTCTTTAATAAATCTTTTTCTATTTTTCATAGTAAAACAACTCCTCATCTTAAATCAATTATTTCTGGATCTTCTGGGATAGCATTTAGGAATGTATCAGTAGTTATTCTATAGTCAGTACCGTATCCCAGTGAATCTTTAACATCCCTACCTTCTTCTTGAGCCTTTTGAATATGATAAGCACTGATCTCAGTTACGGATGTTTGTTTTGGTGTTTGTTTATGAATCAGATAGTAGCTCTTTCCACGAGAACCAAGCTTAATTGGCTTTCCTTTAATCAGAATATCTTGACCAATAGCATCTTCAATAGACGCCATCTTTAACTGTTTACCAAAATCAGGTGTTTTTTCACGTCTTGGATCATCCATTGTAAAGTAATCAGATCTTTTTGGTCTTCTTACATTTGCATCATCAAGAATGGCTTTCCAATCCATATTATTAAGAATATCTAGAACTCTAAGAGTTTCTCTAAGGTCATCAAGTTGTTCTTTTGTTGTAGCTTGAAGACCAGACCAGGAACCAGATTCCTTAATAACATTTCCATCATTATCAAGTTCACATCCCCAATTCCAAGAGAGGGCTCTATCATCATCAAATTTTTGATATTCATTTGCAGTAATACGAACCATATATGTTTTTACATCAAGGCTACCATATGGACGTATATCAAATTCAAGGGCAAGTGGGGTATTACCTAATTCCTGCTTTACAAGTTCTTCAATCTCTTTTGCAATAACATATTGTGCTTTATTATATTCGGCTTCTTGTGAATCATATTTTGCTTTTCTTGAATCGAAATCACTTTTCCAAGCATCTCTCGCGGCAATAATATCTGATCTTTTATCTTCTAATTTAAGTTTCATATTTTACCAACCTTTCATTACAAATAAAGCGGTTCCCGATTTACAATCTTTACCTCTTGTAAATATTCATCACCTTCAGGGGTTGTAGCAGTATAATAACATCTTCCTCTAGCATCAGGTTCATAACTTGTTCTCTTTGTCATGATATCTGGATCCCAAGTATTAAAAACATCTTTTCCCATAATTTCTGCATCATTATAAAATTCAAGTGCCTCATCTCTATTATCATAAAATATAGCTAAAGCATTTTTTCCATTTAACCTATTTGATGTGAAAAGAACACCATACTCAGGTAAGAGGTTATCCACATTTTCTTTAATTCTTAGCTTCATATATTTCACCAACCTTTTTATCGGCTTCGAGAGACAATTCTCCCAAAACAAAATTTTAACAATATTTATAGTATTCCTTTGTTATTTTTTTTTGTTTATATTTGTTTTATTTTAGAAATCAATAATTTCTCATTTGATTTATCAAAACAAACTTTTACTAAATATAGTATAACATATATTTAGATAAAAGTCAAGAGTTTTATAAAATTTTAATTATTTACAAAAAACCCACTTATGTTTCAAAGTGGGTTGTTTTGAATGTTTAATTATAGGTCGTGTCGTCTTTCATATATCTTCATGTTTAAATAGTCTTTCAGTCTTTTGTATGCTTTGTCTTCCGTGCAGTAAAGTGGATTTCCATTATAATCTGCATCTTCTACTGCCCAATAAAGTGGATTATCACTATAGCAATCATCTGGATTTTCGCAGGCTAAAAGAGGAATGTTTCTAATATTGCTATCCGTAAATATTGCTGTTTCGCTATCTTCTATTCGATCAATAAATGGGTGGTCTAATCTATATTTCCAATATGATTTCTTATACCTTGGATAGGATTCATTTTTTGTTCTTAAAGATTTTTCATTTACCCAATTTTCAATATCATCAAACTCATCATCAGAACACATAATAATGATGTATTTATTTTCAGAATCAAAGTCATCCATCCAAACATTATTACTTTCATTATTAACAATATCGTTAAAATCCTCATTAAAATAGTCTGCGACAAATTCAGCGAATTCCTCAATAATAAATTCTGGAACTTTCAAACTATGTTTATAACTTTTATCAGGCTCTTCTTCTGGAATAATATCTCCCATAAATGTTGCATATTCATTATCTGGAGTATCATAATAATCATAGATACCGGATTCTTTTAATTTTAAAGATTCATCAAACTCGTCATCATCCATATAAAGACCTTCACGTTCAATATCTTTTCTAATAAGAACATATGCTTCATTAGAACAAACAAGTTCTAATTGTAGTGCAGGCCAATCTCTGTATTCGATATCTTTAAAATCAAAACTCTTAATCTCATCCTTGAATCTATTACTGTTTTGATATTTTTTAATAATCTCAGTTATTTCATATGCAGAATCTTCATATAGTGGCCAAATATATCTTTTTTCAATATTTGGTTTTACAAAGTCATCCCATGAATCTTCTTTTAGTCTTTTTCTTCTTATAGATTCTGTTTTATATGAATTTGAATCGTATGGAAAACTTTTTACTTTCTTCTTACGTTTAAAATCTTTATTTACTTTGTCTACTACTTTTTGAAAATCAGCATCAGACATTCTTCTAAAATTCTTTTGACGCTCAAGATATTTTTCAACATTTGCTTTTGTCCACCTGGATGTCATTCTATACTGATCTGCATAACTATATAAATCATCATATAAATCTTTTTCTGCTGCTGATTCTCTTATTGTTCTTCCATTTGAAAAAGATTCATCATATTCATCATATTCATCTCTATGTTTATATTTCCAATCTTTAATAAACCACTTGATGTATTTATAATCGTCTTCGTTGCAAGTTAGATATAATGTTGTATTTTTACCTGACCAATCGAAATCAAATACATCAGGGTTATCACTAAATAGATCGAATAGGAATTCTTCAAGATCGGCTTCAAGATCATCATTATGTGTGAATGATATAACTGCATCTCCGTTGTGCCAACCCTCATTGAACATATTTACAGAAATTGATTCATTCTTTTCCATCTTTTTAGATACTTTATCAATCATATTTCCAGCCCATTTAGAAAGTTTAGGATCATCATTCTTATTCCAAACCTGAAGATTATTAAGAGCTTTTGTAATTTTAGAAAGACCTTTCTTTTTAGCAAGGTTTACAAAGTGAGAAACTGGTAAGTCATCTACATTCTTTCCTTCTGGAACTTCTAAAATTCCTTCGTGTTTCACTTCTATCTCTACATCCTGCTCCCGAAGTCTTTTTCTAGATTCCCCGTACATCTTTTTTATATAATCAGTTTCACATGAAATAGAATCTTCATCAATACATAATCCTCTTTCAATGGTCATTAGAAGCTTTAAACTACAATTTGAAAGGACATCTGCTAGCTCTTCGTAGGTATCACACATATACATTCTATCTACAAGTGTGGATCCTTTCATAAATCTATTCACTAAGAAATCTATATTATCATCAATATCGTTCATATTAGGACTTCCAAATGCCCAAGATGCTATATTTTTGGCAATTTCATATCGTGCCTTACTATCGTAGGCCTCCTTTATTCTATTACGTTCGGAAAGTCCAAACCTTTTAAGAACACTGGAATAAACATAATCAATTGCTTCCTCACTTGTAAGGAAACCAGTTTCTACAAATTTAAATCCGGTATTTCCAAAATCTGGAGAATGATAAATTGTCCAAACTAACTCCCCATCCTCTTCTTCTGGAGTAATATGAACCGCGTCATTATTACCAAAGAACTTTCCATAAATGGGTAAATGCAACCTATCATCCCCAATATATAATGTTTCGTAGGCAACCTCTTCCCAATCATTGTGATTGGATTCTTTAAATACTAATTTCATAAGTGCACCAACTTTCAAAAATTTAATGAATAAGGGGTTATTCCTTTATAGATCATAAAATGTAGAATACGGTATGTTATATTCTTTACAGGTATTCATAAGTTCTTTATATATGGTAGCTTGTGTAGATATTATATCCTGCCATATCCAATAAACACCTTCTCGTTCATTACCTTCCCCGATATATACATCATCCGCATCTAATTCACTGCCTGGTATAGTGTTTACCCAAAGGTCCTTATTTCTTAAGGAACTCATTTTCCAACTATTTGGATGTTCCTTGGCATAATCAGAATACTCTTTGAAACTATCAAATCCTCTATAGTTAGGATCTTTTGGTACGAATCCATTTTCTTTATAAATTCTTATAAGATCCTTGTATCTTTTATAGGTTGTTTGTAGCCTGCGTTTAGCTGTATTTCGGATTGTTTCTATTTCGGCATTGGAAAGGACATCACTAACAGCGTTTCGACGTTCTAGAACTTTATATACATCTGGCAGAGATTTTTTTAGTGTTCTATGACCGCCCATTAGAATAAACCCTGTGGAAATATAAAATGGTTTTTCCCTTTCTCCTACAAATCCACCTACTTGCCAACTATCATCTTTGCAATCATACGGAATAAAAGTACACTCAACATAGTCGGTTGTATCTGGTAACTCCCAACCTAGGTCGTTTGTAGCACCTTTTATAACACGAGGTTCATAACCTAAACTACTCATTGCATCCTCTATATATCCATGTATGTATTTATATGCGTCCCCTATACCATATACATCATTTAAGACATCGTAACAAATTCTATATGGTTTAGGTTTATTCAGAAGGATGTTTACAAGATCCCCGGCATAATCCATAACAAGTATATCATCTACTTTTTCGATAGATTCTTTTATTCTTAATTTCATAGTACCACCTTAATTATTTAGTTAAAAAATGCTTTTAAACATCTGTCAAAATCTTCTCCATTAGATAAACAATTTCCAAGATTTATAGCGGCATCAATATCATCCTTATAATCATAATCATCAATAGTAGCTATATCATCTGTAGGTCTTAGTTCATAACCTTCTTGAACAACATAAATTCCACCGTATTGTTCATCAATATATATTTCCCAAACATCATTTCTAGTAAATCTCATATAGAAACAAGGTCCTATTTCAGTATTAACTTCCTGGAAACCTTTTCTTTTTAGATATTCTTTAGCAGCTTTTGGAAGGTATACATTTGGATATCCTCCACCCATTCCAACTACATTAGCTTCATCTAAGCATTCATCGTAATCATCTAATTCATAATCTTCTTCGTTTTCGTATTTATCTGTAATTCCATCAATAACAGCATCAATGAAATCTTGACTATGTCCTAATTTTTCTAGACTATCATAAATATCATTAACGCTCATATCATCATGATACCATTTTGGATAATAATATTTTATTGCTTTATCAATGGTATCAAAATTACTTTTTTCCATTAGTCTATTTCTTTTAGGTCTTGTTTTAGACTCATCATAAGTATCAGTTAAATGGTCAATTTCTTCAACACTTGTAACATAGCCCTTTGATCTAACACGTCTTCTGGCTTCATCCTCTGTCTCTGCTGTCACTTCCATGTAATCCTCTTCATCTGGTTCTAACAGGTATGGATTATACCAAACCCTGTAGAAATTTTCTTTAATAAGTTTAATCATGTATAAACACCTCTTTATATATAATCAGCCCTAAATTTTTTCATAGGTATTTTAGATTGATTTTTATTTAATATCTGAACCACCCATAAGGTACTTCTTCAAACCCAATAATATCACCATAAGGTCCATCTGTATACACCTCATACACACGACCCGGCTTCATAAAAGGATCATATATTTTATCAAATAAATCTCGTGAAATTCCTGAATAATCTGTGTCTACATATCCATTTTCGTCAAAAAAACAATAATTACTCTTATCAAAATGCTCATCTATATAATCAAGTTTATACATATTTTTATATCTAGATATTTTAACAAGATATCTGCCATATCTTTCAGATGAATCTTCTTTTAACTTTTTAGACTTTTTCTTTGTTTTTCTTCTGTAGCATCCTTCATTCTTTTCTTTTGTAGGATGAATGTTGTGAAGATAGAGTTCATATTCCCCATCACGATATCTGTAAAATTCTGCTTCATATGGGTCTCCATTTTTAGTAATATAAAGCCAATTACTATCTGGATATCTCATATCATAATAATGTTCACAAGAATAATCATGATCCTCTAATTTAGAGATAAGTTCCTGGAAAGATCTTGCAGTTATTTTATCATCGGATTCCCTTAGAACATTTCTAGATCTTCTAACACTTTCCAACATCTCAAAAGTTTCTAGAGAAATTGTTCTAGGTGTTCCACCTAGCCATATTTTACAATAAACATCTTCTCCATCTGGTTCAGCAGCATGAACAATAACATATTCATTATTTATTTCATCAACATCTAAACCAAGATATTCAATAGCGTCTTGAAGTTCATTTAATCTTCCATACCAACTATCTAAATGTCTTTCTAGATAATCTGAAAGATCACCATAAGATTCTTTAAGTTTAATCATTTACAAACACTCCTTATATCTTTCAATATTAACATTGTTCCTATACTTATTTAAATTTATATCGTGTTTTCAACAAAAGTCATATTAGTCGTATGTAAGGGAATATGTATCAATAAGAACATTATTGTCATCATCAATATATAATTCAGTTTTTGTTTCTATTACAGAAGATTGTGACCCTATTCCAACATCTTGCCAAGAGTTTACAATTTTAATTTCTCTAGGAGAAGCAGGAACACAAAAACCATATCTATCCTTTTTATACACATTATTTATTTGAATGTTCTCTAACTCACTAGGGCTGATTTGTTTCCAAGCTTTTTTAATTATACCTCGTAAAAAATCAGAAGCAATTCCACCGTAATTTCCACCGATTTTAATCCCAAAATATGGAAGTTTCATACTATCAAAACTCAAATCAATTTTCTTACTTCTTAGAAATCTTTCTAGTTTATCGCTTACTTTTTTATATTCATTATAAGAACAAAGATGAAAATCTTCTGGTATTTCATCATCATAAAAATTCATTAAATTATCTTCAACATACTCTTCAAAATCGTAACACTGCCCATCAGAGAGTGAATACACCTCTTCTGGGGTTAGTCTTTCTTTAATTATTAACTTAATCATGTTATCAACCTCATCTCCAGAAATAAGTATTTCCAAATTTATCAATAAGTCTATCTAACTTAATTCTTTCCTCTTGTGGAAAATGATATGTATTTCCATATTCAGCCACTTTAGATTGTAACCAACGATAAGCATCTTCTTTTGTTTCAATATCATCAACAGAATCTTCTTCCTCTTCCACATAACCAGAACGACTATCCCATTCGTCAGCCGCTAGATCCCAAATACGGTTAAACTCTTCTGGAGTATACCTGGAAGTATCCCATCCTTTATTTTCCCAATATTGCATTGCACGTTCAGTGCTTACTCCACCAGTAAACTTTGGATCGTTCCATAAGTCAATCATTAGATCTATTCTTTCACTTGTTGGTAAATCCATTATATCACGTTTATTGGATTCTCTAATAGCTCTTTTTCTATTTCTTTTATATGATTCTTTCTTTGAATTTAATTTATCCAGCATTTCTTCTTCAAAAGCATCAATGTCAGCGAGAGTAATTCCAACAGGTTTCTTTCCTTTGGACAAAGAATTATAAAGCTCTCTCATTTTTGCAATTTGATCTTTCACAGAACCAGCCCATAGATGTTTCTCTGATCCATTTCCGTTTCCAAGAAAATATTTACAATCAGATATAAGCCTACCTAAAAGTTGTCTATTATAATCAGTATCTTCATTCATATTTTCATAGAAACAAGGTTCAGTATCTACTTCAATATTAAAGGCACCCATAACTTTTAAATCTCTAAGTCTTTTTCTAAGTTCTGATTGACTACCGGTAAATTCCATTTCTTGATCATATCTAGTTTCTCCCCAATCATCAGTAATATCGTAAGTAATGGTAGCAATAATACTATCAATACAAGTTGATACCGGATCTTCATAAATTAGTTTCATATATAATCACCTTTCTCAAAGCAGCCATTTAATAAATCATACATACTCCCAATCAACAACACTAATTAAAGTATTACCTAATTTAATAGTTGTTGATTCTTCATTAGTAGTTTCTGGAACAAAATCAACATCTACGAACTGATGTAATTTATTGAAACAAACACCCTGTAGGTAATCCGCAACTTCTGCAGCAGATTTTAATGTATAAGTAATATCATCTAAATTCTCATCAATATATTTCTTAATATATTTAAGGTTATATTTAGAATCTGTATGTAAAATCCAAGCTTCTTTTCCATCAGCTATTACAATTCCAAATCTATCGTAAATAGAGTGGGATTCTTTGAGTTTATAATTTTGACCTTCATAAAATGGAATTACAATTTTTCCACTCCTAGTTATAGTACATCTAATACCAGTGCCTTCGTAAACCTTATCAAGATCTTTTTGAACTTTGTCTACTCCATAACGGTCTACTTGTGTTCTTCCTCCCCATTTACAAATATAACCGTTAATTCCTATATCTGCAAATGTAGGAAGATTCCAGTTCATATAATCACAAACAATATACACATTAAGTTTTTTTGGATTTTTGCAGTTATATTTCGAAATATCGGGTTTGAAAAATTTTGACGTAGATTCTCTAATACTTAGTTTCATAATAACTTATTCCTTTCTAATAATCTTTGATTTCTTTTTAACTTTTGTTGTAGTTAGATCTAGAATACCCTTTACAACTATATTATAACATACTTATGAGGATTTGCCAAGTACATTTAAAAATGTTTTTAAAATAACAATTAAAAGATTATTTACAAATAAATAGTTTTCCTTTTCTCGTAACAGATCCAAATACTTGCTCTAATTCTTCCTGGTAATCTTCTGTTCTCATGTTTGTTTGATAAGACTTTCTCTTATCGTTTGCTTTACCTTCACCAGAACCAGAACCTTCATAAACAGTAAAATAAACGGTTCCGCCAGATTTTACAAGTCTATCACAATTCTTAATAACGGAGAGTCTATTCTCAGGTTCTTTAATAACATTAAGAACATTAGAACAAGTAACAGTGTCAGCTCCACCGTTCTTTTTAACAAAATCAAGAACATCCTTATTATGTGCTTTAGATCTATTAAATGGATCGTATACAAGATTTAGAACATCATAATCCTTTAGGTATTTGATTTTTATATACTTTTTTTCTTATACGGAACAACTAACCTTCCAATAACCCAACCATCTTCTATATATTTTGGAATGT
>JAGCBE010000343.1 GCA_017652345.1 Methanobrevibacter sp. | reverse complement strand
TTAGAAAATCAACAAATCATTAGAAAACTAAATAGAATTTACCTAATGCTTGCTTAAAAGATTTGATTTAAGACACAGAAATAACCCTAGATACATAAGTGTACCTAAGGTTATTTTTTGTTTGTTATAGAGCATTCTATGGTGTTTTAAAGGTATTCTAGACCACTTACTCATCCTTGCTTAGACCTAAAAAGGTCATGTCAGCATATTTTCACCCAGCATTTTGACTTAAATAAGTGTATAAGTAATAGTCCCCAAAAAAGCATAAAGACTTTTTGAGTTTAAATTCTAGTTTATTGGTTAATGGTACATCATTTGACAACTTAACATTACTTGTATTTAGTCACCATTTGTTGTTAAGGGTTATCATGTAATTATCCTTGCTCAAATCATTAATTACAGTTTCATTAAGGGTAATGTCCATTGGATTTAAATATCATACTTCATTTAGTTCATAAGTTTCATACAGTTTAATGTCAGTACACCAAATGTAATTTAATTTTTTCCACTTGGTTAAATCAGGTTCTTTGTTTAGTACCAATTCACTTGAATTATCAAATTCATCACCTTCCATCATCACCTTATATTGTCTTGGATTTAATTCTTTAATCATGTTTAAAGTTTCATCACTAGCAACACCATTTTTAAATAGTCCACTTTTATAAGTTACTATGATGTAATAGTCTTTTTCTATACTTACATTAAGCAAGTCTTTTGGTAAGTAAGGTTCTATTTTTAGCAAGTTATACAAAATGTTATTAGCAGTCTTAGTGTTACCACATGCTCAGATGTTTCATTCATTATGTCTAAATACAGTTTGACAAATATTAAAGAAATCATCTACCATTTTAGCAGTATCAGTTTTCATGATTTGGTTAAATTCATCATAAAAGACCATGCTATAAGGTTTTAGATTACCACTAATTTTGTTGTAGTTTTTAGTTGACACAAAAGTAATTAAAACTTTTCCATCTTCAAGCAAACTAATCCCTTCATCAGAGCATTTGATTTTTTGGTCAGGGTAGTATTGCTTAACCATTTCCAGTAAAGCAGGTTTCATGTTTTTGATTTCATCTAGTGAGTTTCTCATGTAAATGACAGGTTCACCCTTGCTAATGTACTTTTTGAGTTCTTCAAATGCTAAGTAAGATTTACCCCTACCTTTTCCACCAAGTAAAATTTTAAACTTATATTTATGTCAGTCTATTTTACCTAGTTCTTTAATGTTCATGATTTCACTAAAATAAGTGTCTAATAATCCTTTTTTGTTGATTTTTATAATTTCTTTCATCCTATTGTGCTTCCTTTCTTTGTTAATTCCTTATTTAAAGGGGTTTCCTTTTGATTTAAGGGGTTTTGTTCTTTTGGACTAGTAATTACAGGTTGTAAAGTTTTTTGTTGCTCTAATGTCAAATTTAAGGGTATGCTTACTAAGTTATTGGTTTCATGTCCTTGTTTAAAATTCATGTGGTAATTTTCATTAAAGTTGTTATTAACTCACATCAAATTACTATAAGCATTACTATCTATGATACAGTCACCCCATTTTTTAGTGTCAAAAAATTCTATACTACCATCTTCATTAGCATATTGTCAAATAATTACTCCATTAATGAATTGTTGGATTAGATAGTTTTGTCAAGACTTGATAATCAAAGGAGCATTAGCATATACTAACAAGTCAGCATTTTGAGTGAGTTTAATGTAGTTGTGATAGTAACATCCAAAAAGTTTATTAAAACTAATTCATTGGTTATACAAGTAACCATACTTATCCACTTCACCCATAATGTTAATTACATCACTTACAGCAGGTACCATGACATAACTAACTAGTTTATTATCAGGACTTCCTAAGTTATCACCAGCAGTTTGTAAAGTGTTTTGGTGTCCTAATTCATATTGCTTAGCATTACCAAAACTATTAGAGTAGTTTAAGTTAATCTTTTCTATGTCAAATCCCATGTTAATAGCACCACTAAACAAACTCAAAGGATTTAACAAACTATTTAAACCTAAACTAGATACATAATTTAATCCAGCACTAGCAACATCCAAGTTTTTCAAAGTAGCAGAGTTGTTAATAATTTTCTTTTCATTAGTTTCAAATGTAGCAACAGCACTTGTAGTATTTGGTAACATAGCAGTGGACAAGTTAATTTGACCTATTGGAGTGGTTGATGATTGCTTAATATTATCATTACAATATAAGTTTAATGATAAGTTTGGATAGTTAGCAGTGAATTTAAGGTTTAGTGGATTACCATAACTAAGTAAATCATCATTATTATAAACCTTGTAATAAACTTGTAAAGTATCATAAATAGCATTAGCATAAGTATTATCATAAGTAATAGTTTGACCCATATAACTTACATTTCATGAATAAAAATTAATTAGCATTGGACACAGTAACATACTTAACCCTAAACTATAACTATAAGCATTTCAGTTAGTTCCTACTCTTCAAGATAAAGCATTATCTAATCCATTAATTGACACATTAGCAAATAATCAGTTATCTATTGCTCAGATATTACCTTGACCCCATCCAAACACACCCACATTACCAGTACCCCATCCAGCACTACTATTAGTTGGATTGGTTAAGTTTCAGATGTTAACCCCATTAACACCTACCATGTAATCAGTTGGATTTGTATAACTAGCACCACTAGTAGAATTGTTATCCCCAGAGTAATAACTTGGTCAGTAATAGTCAGTACCATCTAAGTTGTAAGTAACTAAGTTAGCAGTGTAAGTTTGACCATTAGCAGTAGTTGTGATGTTACCACTAATAAATTCATTCCCAGTGACATTATACTCATTAATGGTTTCTAGTCCTAAATTGGTTAAGTCAAAAGGTAATTGGATTAATGCTATGTCTTTATCAGTACTAAATGAAAGTAAGAAAGGTAAAGTTCACATAGCACCAGTATAAGTACCACCATGGTTACTAAAACATTGGTCTCAAGTACTTACAGGAGCAAAAGACACAAAAGGTTGAAATGTAGAGTTAGTAATGTAGTTATAAGGTAAATTACTTGTACACATTCCAGGACTACTACCACCACTATAACTAACATTAATATCATGTAACCCCCCACTTAAATGTTCTACTTCATTAGCATTGTTAGTGTTGTTGTAAGCAGACACCATATAATGAATGATATAGTAATAATTACCATCATCTCATTTGTAACCAGTATTAGATGAATACTCTAATTGATTATTTCCATATTTGATTAATTTGATGTTTTGAAACTTTGGATAAATATTTTTAATTCACATATAACTAGATTGGTTAGTAGCAAGTTTGCTATAAAATTCATATAAGTTAAGGTTAATGTTGGTTGCTAATACTTGAGTTGTTCAAGTGTTAAAATCTTGTGAAATATTAGCACAAATGCTACCCCATGTATCTATTCTTAAACTAATAGTACAAGTTCCATTAGTAGTTAAGTTATCAAAAGTTATGTTATCTTCAAAGTAATAAAAATAGTGTGTACCATCCATTGATAACCTAAAATACAAGTTAGTACTACCAGGATATTCTTGTTGAGTAACTTGGATTAAAGCACTTTGATAATCTCAGTTAATGATGACAGGATTGCTAATAGTGGTTCACATACTACTATTTGCTCAGTTACTCATGAATAATGTCTTAGATGGTTTAGATAAACTATTATCATCCCATCAAGGGTATTGACCATAAAAATATTGTACTTCCATTATCAGTTAAATCCTTCCACATTGTTATCTAAATCATTAACAGGTAGCAAGTAAGGTTTAAACACTCCATATAAAACTTCACTCATCTTTAAAGTGAAATCCTTAAAAGTTGATTGTAAAAAGGTTGCTACTTGAATACCATTAATGTTATTAGTTGTGTTCCCTTGAAAGTCCCCATTAGATTTTTGTAAAGGTGTTGTGTCACCACTCATAGCATTGTTGACCACATTCACCCCATTAACATAACTAGTTGTACTTGTTGGATTTCATTCATAACCAAATCCACCCCCATTACTACCACTAGTATTAAAGTTGTTGTTAATAGTACTAATAGTTTGGTTGTTGTTTTGATTTAAAGCACTTTCCACATGGTAAGTACTACCAGCAGTAGTGTTAACATCCCCAAAGTTATTACCAGCAACAGTGTTAATAGTTTGAGTATTACCATTTAAAGCATTTAAATAAGCATTAGTAAAGTTAATTAAGTATAGTCCACCACTTGCTACTATTTCTAATGCTAATTGGTTATAGTTGTTGTTTCACAAGGTTAGTAAAGTTTGAGTGTCATAAGCATAAGTTCAGTTACCAAGTTGACCAGCAAAGCAAGTACTAACTATATTACTTAAATTGTTTCATAATCCTATAATGGTTACACTATTTGGATTAACTCATCCCATAGCATTTGACATAGCACTAGTTAAATTACTAATGAAATTATTAAAAGTATTTTGTAAAGTTCCAGATGTATCATTAGCAATATCTACATATAGTGGTTGAATTGTATTATTAATGTTGTTCATTTTCATTTCCCCCTTTTAATTTATTAATTGTTTCACTTTGAGCAACTACCCCATCATCCATAGAAATCATCCTATTATGTCAGATAAGGTCAGTATTAAATTTAGCATTAATTTCTCTAATAAACTTTTCTATAAAGTAATCTATGAATTGGTTTTTATTATCATTTTGACTAGCATGATTTTGTTGTTGACTTGCTACATTTCTTTCTTTGTCAGTGTCATCCATGTCTTTAACTCTCATGTTTAAAAAGTGAAAGTCAAAGTAATTAGTGTAGTTTTCTATTCATTGTCAAATTTGGTTTAAATCAAAATCAGGTGTTTCTAATTGCTTTAAATCCACATCATTCTTTAATGCTATCAAAATGCTTGGATTTCTTAGCATAGCACTAATTTGACTTCTTAGAGCAAGGTTATTGCTATCAGTTCTTAGTACAAATCTTTTATTAAGTAACTTTGCTTGGTTAATTGCTATAATCAAAAATCCATAAATCTTGTTGATGTAATCTCATGCTAACACTCATAAACCAAAATCTTCATTATTAAAGTCAAAAATAGCAACATCCTTACCATCTAGACTTACTTTTTCTTCTTTAAAGTTAGTACTATTATAATAATTAAAAGTCAACCCATTTACATGTTTCACCTTTCCATACTTATCAATCTCTTTTTCA
>JAGCBE010000342.1 GCA_017652345.1 Methanobrevibacter sp. | reverse complement strand
TAATACATAGATAATATAAATGTATTAATTTTAGTGATACTTTTTTTATTAATAAAAAAACAAGTCAAGAGTTTTTAAGTTCTTGACTTGCTTTTCTTATTTTTTGCTTTTAGTCTATCAGATACTTATATTTTTTACATAGTCTATATTTTGCTTTTAAGTTCTTGTCTGTAAGGTTTTTTCTTGCTTTTCTATATTCTTTTACAGTTTGCTCTTGACATTTTTTGTCTTCTATATATTCATATCATATTTTTCTATATTCTTCTTTTAGGTCTTCTAAAAGCTCTATATTTTTTTCTATACTGTCAATATCTATTTTGTCTTGTCAAGAATAGGAGTTTTTTATAGTGTCTATAATTATTTTGTCTGTGAGCTTTTCAATTAAAAGCTTTTCATAGTTTTTTTCATTTGGAGTGTCTATATTGTAAAATTCATTCTTAAAATGTTTACTTAAACTTGCTTTTTTTCACTCTATAAATAAATCAAGTTTTTTTCAATTAATAACTTGATTTTTCATAAATAAATCATAAAAAACAAGTTCTTGACTATACAAGTCAATTCAAGTTTTTTTTCTTTTCAATTCATATTCTTGACTTGTCAAGACTTGTTTTTCAAAATCTGTAAGTTTTACAGTGTCTTGCTTTTCATATAGTGAAAAGCTTTTGAGAGTTTTTTTGCTGTCTGTCATTTTGATAGAATTAAGATATAAAAATGTCTATAAATAATGACAGTGTAAGTATATAGATTTTTTATAAAAAAGCAAATTTTTGTCAAGTTTTTTTTATGTTTGTTTTTTATTAATTAAGAACTGTATTTTTCAAAATGTATATATTTTGATTTTGTTTTTTTTGATGGGAGTAAACAATTGACATATAGAAAAAAATATATATAGTATGTGTGCCACTGTGTGTGTATATATCTCACAAAAAAAAGAACTGTCAAGAAAAATAAAAATATTTTTTTGAGAAAGTCAAGAGAAAGACGGGGTGCGACGCCCCAAGTCCCTGTATGCGTGGTTTTGTTGTGGGGTGTTACATCCATCCTTGGAAACTTGTGGAAATGTTCCAGCTTCGCCAAAGGAGAAAATGGCGCCAATATTATAACACAAAATAAAAGAATGTCAATCTATCTAAAAAAAGGAGATAATAAAAAAGAGCGCCTTGTTTGATTTAGTGCTCTTTTTTAGAAGGACTATATTAATATGGATTTTCTCATCAGTCTTCAATCTCTTCGTATTCTCATTTGTTAAAGCGTATGTTAACTCACTGTGTAGTTCACCAGAACCTATGTTTCTGAATTAGTATTGTAGTCTGGTTCTTATTTATTCATCACTCCTCTACGCTCAAATTCCTTCGCACTTGGAATATAATGTCAGCATCGTGTTCTAGTTTAGCTCCTCATCTAATCTCAGATAAATCTCTAGGCAATGCTCTTGATATTGAATTACCTTGACTAAAGTGATGTAAAAGTATTATAGTAATTCATTCCGAATGTGCAAGAAGCATAAAGAAACGAGAAGCTTCTGTTACCATATCATATTCTCTTGAGTTTCATTTGTCGCTCAACAATATTCACAAGTTATCTATATAAAATAATCTACATCATTTTTCTTTCTCCTGTAAGATAAACTTTCATACCTCATTTAGTGTAGGGTTCTGTATTTGTACTAAATGTAGATTAGGTTTGTTAATCAAATCTCTATACATATCATTAATTAACTTCTTTCTGTCTGGGCTCAACGTTTTATCGTCTCGCTCTTTATTCGTCACTCAATATCTTCTAAGACATTTATTTGTTATTAATTCTTCTGGACTAACCTCCAATGATATATAACAAGTTTTGTATCATAGTTCAGCATTCTTTAATGCTTGGAAAAATGTATATGTGGTTTTACCAGCACCACTCTCTCATAGTGCAGCTACAAATTTTCAATAATCTATCCTTCACAACTTTTCATCTAATATAGGTAGTCCCCAAGTGAATGGTACTTTATTGTCCATATTTATACTACTTGAGAACGTGTCTACTACATCCGCTGGGGCGCTATCGTCTTTAGAAATATTTGTGGACCTGTCTAAAGAGGGCAACACCTCTGGGTGGTTCTCTTTAATCCATTGATAAATATCCTTTGCGTCATATATTTTATATCGTAATACCCAGCACACTCGTGTTGGCCCTCATCTATCATAGCTTCATATTAATCAATGCCCATCAATTCGGCTTCAGTGTGCTTCTCAATTTATTACTATTTGATACGTTCAATTTGAATTTTTTCTAAAATCAAATGTCTCTCATCTAACCATTGTTGTTCAGCTAATCTCGCTTAACATAGTCATAGCATCCATTGAATTTATCCTTTCTCGAGTGTCATCATTGTTAAGCAGCTTCTTTAGTTTTTGGTTTTCCATATCCACTTGTCTCTTCTTTTCTGCTCTATCTGCATCTGTTGTTGTATTACTATATGCAGACAACATCTCTTCCTCTGTATGAAATTCTCAATCTCAATCTACTATAGTAACTTCAAACGGGTCGTCTGGGTCTTTCAAATGCATATATCACGGTATTCTTAATACTCTAGATATATCTTTTGGAATGGCCGTATCTCATCAAAAGAAATTGCATAATCATCGACATATTTTATTTCGGTTCTCTTTAGTTCAGTCTTTAGCGAACCAATACATATGAAGAGATTTTTTACTCTCAATCACGAGGCTTGGTTTTATTGGACATACACTAATTAGTTTATATTGGTCCTCTTTTGATTTGTCATCTGCTTCACACGCCCAAGCATTTATGTGAGATACGTTCTCTTGGTTTCTTGTTTCTCACTGCATAGAATTTATCGAAAAGAATATTCCGCATCATTTTCAATTAGCTCTTTCTAATATTCAATTCATCTCTTCCTCTGAGTAGTCTTGTTGTCTAATCACCTTAGCTAACTTTATATCTTTTCTCTTTGTGTTGTCATCGAATGTTTGGATAAAGCAATCCTTAAAATTTGGATATGTTTGCCTCATCATTTGTAAATACATATTTGGCATTTTGTTAATTGGTAATGTGGTAAAAATTTACTTTAACAATCATTTTCTTTTTTGTTCTATCTGCCAAGCTCTTCGGTCTGCCTCAACTATATTAAGGTTTACTTCTGGGAACCACTCGTATATCTTTCATAATTGTCATTTCAAATCCATCTCTTCAAATAAATTTATTCGTCATTCTTTTGTGCTTGGCTTATCTGGTTTTCATAATTTTCATTTTGGTAGATAATCTGAAAATCGTTCTCTAATCTCTCTTTCTCGTTGTTCTCTTGTAGCTTCATTTCTATTCTTATGTGTAGAGAACTTTTCTACTATTGTTTCAACTCTTCTAATAATCATATCTTCATCCGTTGTTCTGTTGTTTATTGCGTTCACACACGAATTACACATATTAATATCTTCGATACCTAATCTATATTCAAACTTTAATAAACGTAACTCTAATAGAGCTTCGCGCATCTCCTGTTGTGTTAGTGTCTTAACTAATTTATCAAATTCTTTTTTGGCTCATTTTCTGTTAGGCCTTCATCAATATGCGTTTCGTAATGTGTCTGCTTGTATTTCTAGTTTAGTATTTTGTGTGTCATCTTGTTTATCTAAGCGTCAGCTAATATACGTAGTATATTTATCTTTAGTATTTCAAGCATTTATATATTTTATACTTAAAGCATTTGTGACGGAGTTTTCCATCACTGGAAGTTTCAGTCACATGGTAAGGTTGTTGGTATTACCTATGTTTTCCCTCAAACCATCTGACTGAGTTTCAGTCACTTGGTTACCATCTGACTGAGTTTCAGTCACTTGGTTTTTGAGGGCCATTTTTATTGCTTCTCTTTTGCTCTTTCAATATATAAATTTTACTTTTATGTACTGTTTATCTTCAAACTTTCAATTCTTGTTCTTCTTTCTAATAATTTCGATTAGTCATAAATCTATCAGTATGTGTTTTATTCTACGGAACTTGTCCCTTCCCCGACCTAGACTTTTTACCATGAAGCTGTCGTTAAGTCGAGGCTGGTTAGTTTCCTGTATCCTGCTATGTTTTGTATACATAGTGTAGAGTAGGTATGCGTCGCCAGCATCACTTCAAGCTGCACTCATTATGGTGTCCACCGTATAATATGAGGTAGCGAAAAGCTCATTTACGTCTAAGCTCTCCATGGTCTATTCTTCGTTATCTTCTAAATCCCATCATTCCTCAAGTTCCATAATTCTGTTTAAATAATTTCTTACACTTTCTTTGCTCCATCAACGCTCTTTGGAACACAGTATTCCAACAATGTGCCTTTTGTTTAATAAATACGTTCAGAATTGAACTAAAATTCATTTTCTAAAATCCCGTCATAATTGCAATAATTCCTTACGGGTTAGTGTCCCAAATAAAGATACCTCTCATTTAGGTGGTACTGGTTCATCCAGCAAAATTCTAACTGTAAATCTTTCCTCCATTTTAATAATAGGTTAAGAAATAAAATTAAATGGAATAAGCAGATATAATAAAAAGCCCAATATCCTCGGGCTCCAGTTAGATTGCATCTCTATGTTAGGGAGCCAATCTAACACAAAGACATTAGGCTTTTTATTTTCTGCACACATCGACAATATATTTTTTTATATTGTGAATGCAACAGATTTTTTATAAAAATCGCCCATACGTGATAACATTCAGTTATCATTCATATACACAATCTATCCGCTTGTATAAATTGATTATATTTTTCTATCACAAAATTATAACATTTTATGTAATGCCAGTTATTATATACCATTTCTCAAAAATGTCAACACAATATTTTTTATTCTTAAGCCAAAATATATAATCAATATATGATACACAAGAGATGTATAATTTTGTGCCACACAAAAAATGGACAAAATTAAAAATTTATTCTATGTATTTTCATTAAGAAACACTAGGTCGTTTTGTTATGAAAATTAATTTAAGACACACGAAGTATATGGAGTGGAACAATTCTCCATTTGTTAATATTAGCATCGCTTAAATTAATTTTGATGACAAAGAGAACTGATGTTTCTTATCATTTATTTTAAACTGTAGGCAATGTCTTTATTTTCAGAGCTATCCCAATGAGAGATAATACAGAACCCTGCGAGGACGTATAGGAACTATAAGTTACTCGAGGAGAAGAGAGAAAAAACACCAGAAGAAGAGAAGGCTGAATGGAAGGCACTGTGTAAACAGAAGAAAGCAGAGCTTAGCCCAGAGGAATTTAAGAAATGGAAATATAAGACATTATACGAGAAGAACAGAGAGCAGAGAATTGCTAAGCAAATGGCTCTATATAACAACAAAAAGATAGAGCAGGAGGAGATGTTCAAGGAAGTTATGGATGAAGTTTGGGGGAATGCACCAGAATACTTGGATATAGACAAATATTATTTAAACAAGTTTGATACTGATGACAGAGACGGTAGCGGAAGATATATGTTCTATTGGCGATGTAGCAGATTGAATAAAGAAAAGATAACTAAATTTAAGCCCATCACTCAGCCTGTTAAGATAGTCTATAGAGAATGATTTGGAAACTTCTTCTCTAAACTATGAGCTATGCAACAGAGGGCATACGAATATATGTTACCTTACTATGGCGAAATAGACATAGAGGACTTTAAGCTAGCGAAAAGACAATACTTTACTAAGAAGCCAATGTGGACAGCTAAATGAAAGATTGTTGATTTAGTTGCTGCTACTGACATATCTCAGAACCAGATATACAGCGTAACGTCTGCTGTGCTGAGGGGCAAGTATATACAGTCTGAGTTATTTATGGGTAGGGTTAGCTACCTAGTGGGCGACATAATAATAACCCAGGCGGGGAATATACTCCGTCCAAGTCTGAAGAACAACCTACCTTGGCTAACTGAGGATACAGTAGATGAGCTACACGAGAAGAGAATTGAATGGCTCAAGAAGGAGATTGATGACCTGCCTGTATACACTCTATGGGATACATATCTAATAAAAATGAAACCAAACGAACGGGAGACATATTACTATCTCGTTCCCATATCAAAAAATTTTAGTTGATAATAAATATATATGGCTTATTGATTTTTGTACAAAGATTGGTCTGATGAGCGTTGACTATTCTACAACTGAGAGAAGGTTAACTTAAAATATACATTAGACCCAACAGAGGCTGAAGAGCGATATGAGAAGCACAGGAAGCTTATGGTCCTAGTCAACATTAAGCGTCCGCCAAATCTAGAGATACCGACTAACATACCTCTATGAACTGACAAACTGCTTAAGCAAGACATTGACACTAAGTTCCTAACGTTCATTACTAGATGAGCTATAAGTACGAGGATGGAGTTTATATTGAACCGCTTTATGAACAACTATCATCTTAGTAAAGACTGAGTGTTCTACAGGAGAGAGATAGAAGATGACAGCGCATTACATAGCACCCGTAACATCTTGGCGCTATGTATGATGAAGGACATTATCCTGGGGATATTTAGAATACATCCACTCAAGATACCCGCAGGAAAGAATAAGAAGAACTTAAATAAGACTGAATACATTAATTGGGACATATGAGAAGACTTTAGTATAGAGTACGAAGTACAGGGAACTAAATATCAAACAAACCTTTTCGGTGTATATAAGCCAAAGCTTTTTGAGGCTATGCTTGCGGATACTGGAAGACAGTTCAATTGATTTTGCCTACAGCACTGGCAGATGATGGTGTGGCTGCTTAGTTGATGAGTTACCTATGTTATTTGACCTAGATGATGAGGTAAGTCATTATACATCAACTGAGATATGGCTGGGTATTTGTTGAAGGACATAACAGATAATAACGAAAGGGTGCAGGAATGGACACAGCTATACATGTGACTTAGCCAGAAACAGAATGCGCCATATATGGTCTACTCACAACAGATGCTTAACAACCTTATAGATTTGCCAAGCTTCTGCAATAAGCTGTCTGATTGAACAGGGCTATACATCATAGACTGAGACAAACAGAGGAAGCTTGAATATGTGACGACCAACCAAAACGACCCGACACGTAGTAGGAGAACTAGAAAGTTTGTGTGAGATGAGGCTGACTACTTAGATTGGGATTATGTAGGTACTGCTATGTCAACCGCTGATAGTTTAGTTACACTTATTTCAACTATCGGCCCAAACACACAGGCTTGAAACTTCTATAGAGGATGGCTTAACGCATATAAGAACCAGAGAAATTATGAGCCTATAGATGTGCTAATTCACGACATATGGATTAAATATTGATTACATCTATGTAAGAGCAGAAACGACTACGAGAAGAAGATAAAGAATTGAGACTTTGAAAGAATGAGAGCAGAGTTTATACAGCGTCGCCCAGAGGTTGCCTTACACTTCACTATGGACGATGTTGAGTTTTTAACTGAAGAACAAAAAGATGCCCAAGTTAACAGAGTGCTCAATGCCAGAGGTTACGATTACATGTTGGCCGAGTATTACGGTGAATACTCAACAGACCAGACTGTATTTAATGTCGATTGAATACAACAATCTTGTCCGAGTGATTGTGATTACCGAGCCTTAGGATATGATGAGGCAGACACCTTCGACAATCCAGGACTATGCATCCTTTGAGCTAAAGAGGGGAAATACTACATTAAGGAGACATTAAACCTATCCAAGGAAAGCAACCAAAGGTTTGCTAAAATGAAAGACATAATACAAGGATATAAAAACACGGGGAAACCAACCTACTTGATAATAGATGCAAGTAGATGATGGGCCGCAGCTAGGGAGCTATGACTATTATGAATGCCTTGTGATATGTTAATCAAGTGGACAGGTAACGTTACCTACCAGCCTTGAGCTAGACACAACGTTGGTAAATCTTGGTGTATCGAGATGATTAAGAACAGCTTCTTCGATACAAACATCTTGTACATTGACCCAGCTTGTTATGGAGAGTGAGGTTTAGTTGAGGAACTATCTCACTTCAAGAAACGAGGGGCTTCGGCAAGATGAGAGAAGAAGATACATGATGACCAGGTTGCTAGTATGCTACTTGTTCTATACTTCTGCTGGTTCCACGACCAGCTGGCAACGAAGGACGTTGGAATGATTACTAATCAAAAGAGTAAACAGCAGATAATGGAGGAACTTTGGGCTGAAAGGTTTCAGAAACCAAAGGAAACCACATCCACATTTTTAGACAATCTAAAGAGTTGATTGTTCTAAAAGTTATAACAAAACTCTTAATTTTTATAATCTAAATATAGAAGAAATGTTAATAGAAAGAAAAAATGAGGTTTTAAAAACCTTGGATAAAAATTATGTAATGATTAGAGACGAAGATTGAGAACTTCTTTGTCTTCTCGGTAGAGACGATGAATGATATTTCGTATACTCATGGGAGGAAATTAGATTTACCAAAGCTCAAGCAGAGGCCTTGTTAGATAAGGCAGCATGAGTTGCTATTACCCCTGTAGTCGATGAGAAGATTTATGAGCAATATAAATCTGAACTAAAAAAGCAGGAAGAGAAAATTAAGGCGCAGATTGATGACGACTATTTTAGTGAGGATTAGAAATATTTAATTCAGAATTAAAATTTTATGGCAGAAAAGAAACAGGGGTTTTTATCGTATTTTAAAGACCAAGTTACAGATTGACTTAGCAGGGTTAAAGATGCAGCATCGTCTGTTGTTAGATGAGTAACTAATCTAGCTTCTGGGAAAAGCTGGAGTGAAAACAACCAATCTCTTTGAGATATAATTACTTGAAAAGCCTCGTCTCCATCTTCAGTTATTGGTAAGACAGCATCGGTTCCTCAAGGAGATATTAAAAAATCCACTACGTTGAATGACGTTGCATCTTGAAGTAAAACTGCTACATGACCACAGCTTCCAGACATATCAACTCCTAACAAAGACTTACTATGAATTAACTCGTTGTGAGGACAGGATGATATTAAGATGGATGATGATAGCACGTTAAATCAAGTATCTACTGGTACTGATTTGCTTCACGCCAGGGAAATAATAGAATGAGCGTGAATAAAATCGGAAGACCAAGTAAAGCAGAACGAAGAGAAAATTGGAAATGAGAGTTGGCGAGATAGTGCCAAATCTTTTTTGCGTTCTGCGTGAGAGTTAGTGTCTAACATAATCAACTATCCTAGAGAGCGGTGACAAAATAAGGCGGTATATCAATCTAACGAAAAGAAGGTTGCTGTGTGATATGACCCAGAAAGTTGAAACATAATGCAGCTCGCTATAAACGAGGGGCAATGACTTACTGACGATTTTAATTCAACGCTCTTTAAAAAGTGAAAATGAAACTCTAAAGTGTTTTCTGAGCTATATCAAGAATACAATAACTGACTAGACGCTATAGCCTCATCTAATCTTGATTGACAAGTAAAGGCACAGCTGGCTAATGAGTTGTATAACAAGTTTAAACAAGAAGTACAAGATAGACAGCTTATTAAAGTGTATGAGAACGATTACTATTCTGACTGATTGTTCTATCCAATATTTGATAAGGATAGTACACGAGTTGGTAGAATGAAAGATAAATTTACACAGGATGAGTTGGATAGCTTGTCTAAGTCCGAGATAAAAAAATGATGAATATACGAACTTACTGACAAACAGTTCGATGATTTTCTAGAAGCTTATCAATATAATAACGAACTGCGCTCATCTATATATTGAAAGGATGATGAAGATGATGAAAACAAGTTGTTAGTTCAACTTGAAGATAATGCACAGCAAGAAGCTACAGCAGCTCAGTCTAAATACGTCATGAACTGAGTTAATCAAACATTAAATGCTAAAGTTGAGCTATGAGAGATTAGCCCAACCCAAAGGAACGAAATATATAACAGGATGATGAATGTTGTGGATGATAGGATTAATAAGATGTGGTTATATATGTGATGACCATTAGCATACTACAGATTAGTGCAGAGCAAGAACCCTGGAGATATGACAGACTGAGAAAGGTCTATATTATGATTTTGACCTTCTATGGTTAACGTCATGGAAGACTATGTCGGAGCGTTATCTAGGCGGGCTAATGAGACTGTTAATACTTGAATAAACGATGAATGAGAATTAGCTGACATACCAGACACTATAGATTGAAAGGCTATTAATGATTTTTTTAATGATGCAATAAGAGATGATGTTATAAGAGCTGGTGGTATCGATATGCTATGAAACGAAAGTGCGTTGGATGCAATGCAAATACTTGGGCAGAATATTAACCATTTGTATCGGCAATGAAAATGAAACAAACTCCGCCAAGCATATACAGATGTTTGATACTGGGCTTGACAATATTGATATACTGCACAAGAATTGTGACAGATGTGAGTATCGTGATTTGTTGGGCTTCTGTGATGAGCTAAGGATGCCGATTATCATAGAGCAGATTGGTCTACTGCAGCGTTAGCGGAGACTGATGAGGAATGACATTGGTGGTCACTATGAAACGAAGACCTTGCTAGGCTAATTAAAGAATATTGACTTAATTTTTTAGATATAGCTTGAGAGGCGGTATGAATAATTGCCGCAGAAAAACCTTTTTTCTGATGAACGTGAAGCGCAGCCAAGAATACTGCTAGATGATTTAATGCTACCAGAAAAACGATGGAGGCTGCAGCAAAAGCAGAGAGGACAACTTGAACATTATGAAATTTATACAATGGAGCAAGGGGGGCAATATGAAATACAAGGACTGCATGATGAACTAGACAATTCTTAAACAAGGTATCTGACGCAATATCTATGTCTCCTGCCACAAGTGCAAAAGCTAGGGCGCTACTTGAACTGTGAAAGAATGGATTAGGTAGAGTTACAAGAGACCAATTGATAGATTTAACAAGCACATATCTAGACACTGAGAGTTATTCAACTCCTTCGTTCTGGTTGTCAATGTGATTTACATGATTGTTTGAAGCGTTGCCTGCTATATTTAAGGATACTCAGTTACTAAAGATTATTTCAAATAAGGCCAGATGATTAAACGCTCTTGACGGTACGTGATGGAAAATGATAGACTATATGACAAGCGACCCAGAGGTTATGAAATGATTTGAAAGATTTTTCTGAACTAATAGTCCTACATTTAAACAATTAAAGACATTATGACAGGCTTGATGATGGTCTGGATTTGAGGACGCATTGAAGATAATGTATAATAGATTAAACCCAGAAGCAAAGCTGGCTATGAATAATTTTTCCAAGAGGACGTTAGTAGAACAGATTTGAAACCTATCTAAGATTGATTGGCAGTCTAGTTATGGTAGATGACTAAGGGCTATATTAGACGCACAATGAACTAATGGAGCCGACGTTATAAAATATATATTTGGTATTCCAGGTAAGGTGGATGTGTGATGATTTACATCTTCTATCTTATTTAAGGAATGAGGACAACAGCAAACAAGGTATCTAAAAAAGTCATATGATACAGCGTTAGATAATATAGAGTGATGATTTAGAAAAAGACTACAAGAATGATTTACAGTGAAAGACATAGCAGACTTGGCATCAAACACTAAGTATAAAGATTTGATGAAAGACTGAAGAGTAAATGAAAATTTGTTTGAACTATGAGAAGATGGAAAATATATATTAAATTCTGATTGAGCAGAACGTTTATGACTAGACGTATCTGAATATACAGAAGCTATGGCTAGACAAGATATTATAAAGAAACAAGCTAGAGAAACTATGGACCTATTTGATGATAAATTAAAACAGCTAGCAAATGGTAAATGAATTTCTAACGATACTATAAAGAAGGTTGTGGATAGTTGAGCATTCAATAGAATGATTGATGAATTTCAAAAAGTATTATGTTAAATTTTAATCTTTATTTCAATAAGATATGGCAGAAAGTTGTAAATTATCTGCAGTTACGTTGGCCTTACGTTCTCTCACAAATAACGAAGAGCTAACCAGAAGACTTGCGTGATTAGCAGAGGAAAGTAACGTAGCTTATCTCTATAGCGATGCACTAAAAGAAGATATAATAGAGGGGGTTAGTGATGCTAATAAGCTTGCGAGCGAATATACATTAAAGAAGGAAAGTGCGGACATAAAGTTTAAGGCCGTCCTTTTTGGTTCGTTGTTAGCTAACACAAAACAATGAGATGAAGCTATTGATATGCTCATGAAGGAAATATGAGAGCAATGATGAACTGCAGCTGAATGATTATGATTGATAGACCTTATGTCTAAAATGGACTTAAGTTGAATGGATGAGGCGGCTAGAGTTGTGTTCAATACTACACAAGAAGAAGCGACAAGGATAGTCGAAGAAATGAGGACTAAAATTTCAAACTATGTGTGAAGTGAATATTCATTAGTTACTAGCGGTTCAAATATAAAAGCGAAGAAGGTTGTTATACAATTAAATAAGGAACTAGAGGACGCAGTTAAGGTGCTTGATGATGCAAAGGCAGACTTATGAGAGGATGTTTTTGATGATGTAGATAAAGACCTAAATAAACTAAACGCAGTACATAAAAAATGATATTGGAGTACAAAAGAAGGAAAGGCCGAAATTAAGAAGATTGCTGACAAATACTGAGTACCTCCAACGAAATGAGATGTAGAAAAGTATTTGAAAAAGATAAGTGATGCAAAAAAAACTGCTGCAGAGCAAGTAGACAGAGTTGACGAGATAATAGAAACATACGATGCTGCGGTAGAATGAGATTTGAAGCTTATAGAAAATGGACAAAATCCATTCAACTATATATGAGCAGATAGCGAGTGGAAGTTTATAAAGGGATTTAATAACGACGTTTCAACTAGGGTACAACAATATTGACAGTATATGTTGGCTAGAACATTGTTAACTGACAACTGAGAAGTTCCACAAAGACTTTATGATATGTTAGTAAAGACTATATCCGCAGAGACTAAGTGATGAATTACTAACTATATATGAGAGCCATTAACAGAAGACTGGATATTGAGCAAAGATAGGACGTTAGATGAACTAATGTCCAGGGCATATATGAATACAGCACAGCTTGTTAAGGACTGAAACCTTAGAAGGATATACAGACAACAGCTTATAGCTCTAGCCTCAGATGATATACTATCAAAAGCTGATGTAGAGTTTGTTGAGGATTTAATAAATACTATGAAGTTTACTGAAGCTTGAGCTGGTTTCTCTACTGTATTAAAATATAATGCGCTAGTAAATCGATGTAAAGAACTTTGAGTTGATATTAAATGAAAGTCTGGTAAATGACTTTGGAATAGTATAAAGAGCTTCCTAACTAGCGATGACTTTGAAAAGAAACTAGAGGCTGGAGACATATTAACACTTGGTAATTGAGTGCAAGTAACTAAGAGACAGTTGCTTGAACTTGTAGTTAATATGACGTGAGACCTAAATATTAAGAGGGCTGTGGCTTTAAATCAATGGACTGATAGCTCTTTGATATGAGTTGCGGCTAAATATCTAATGTGAGATACTGTAGGATGAAGAAAGAGATTAGCAGATTTGATATGAGCTGCTAAAGCGACAGCTACTACAGACGATATTAGATGAATGATATTAAAAAGTTTGACTTGAAAGAATGTGCCAATATGAACGCCAGTAGCATTCTTCGACTTTAGGAAATGATTGAAGGCTGAAGCCGATGTAAGATATAGGGCTAAATATATGGAGACTTTAGCAAACGCAAACAAGATAAATCTCCCAGACAACACGATAGAAGACATAACTACAGATGCGGTAAATTCGTTAGTTAGTAGATTAGAGAAGCTTAGATGATGATTTGTGCTAGTGAACGATAGCCAATGGAAAATGAATAGCGTTTTATGTGACGCCTTAGACATAGTCAATAAATGAAGAAAGGCAGAAGAGAGAGTTAATATCTTAGCTCCTAAGTGAGGGTTGATGTGACAGGTCAAAAGAGAAAACTGAAAGCTTGTATTTAAAACAATGTATTCCGATGTGTTCAATAACTTTTTAGAAGACATTGCATTGAAGACTTTCTGAACGTCTATGGCTGACACAAAATTTACAAAGGATTTATTGGATAGGTTAGCAAAGTGAGACTTAGATGCGATTGCCGAGAGTAACAAAATATTAGAGCAAGACGCAAAAGAATATTATGCACAAATGCTTTGAGTTGATGTATATAGTGAAGACCTTATACCTATGTTAGAGGAGATGACTGGTATATCATTCAAGAGCTATGATGCGATAGTAGATAAGGCTGAGTTTCGAAAGAAGGTAGACGATGCATTTATGTTGGAGTGAAAAGTGTTGTGAACATATTCACAAGAAATAACTACTGTATCAAATGTGATTAATGAGATTAATGCTATGACTACAGACCAGATAGCTTGAGATTTGTCATATAGATTTGGATATACTATAACTAAATGAGAACTTGAGGCCGATTGAGTTATAAAAGATGAAATAAAGAATGCATACATAAACTATAAGTTAGCTCAAACTCCATTAGAATTATTGGAAAGGAAGTGAAGGCTTATAGCAAAGATTAATTGATGAACCGCAGACAATATAACGACAAACCAATTCAGAAGCATGATACAGTCTAAAGACTTTGAAGCTTATAAAGAGATATTCTTCTGAAATGCGGAGATGAGCGATGAACTATTGGAGACTATGACAAGGAAGATAAACGATATGATATTTGACAATCTGTGAGCTGAGTTAGCAGACAGGCTTGTGGATATGTGATATAGTTTGCCTTTAATGAACATTAGAGAATTGGTGTTTGATTGGGCCAACTGAACGTTAGATACAAACAATTCATTTGTTAGAGCGTTCTTTGCCAAGAATGGATTAGACCCAACTATGTCGACATTAAACTGAATATTAGACCAGGCGATGCCTACACAGTTGAGATTTTCTTACGATTGAGTTGTGGAAAATTTAGCACAGTCTTCAGTCAAATGAGACATATATGAATGAGCTAAGATTTGAAAAGAGAAGAGCGTGCCAGATTATATAAGCAGGTTAATTGAAACTCCAAACGAATTTCAACAAGACACATATTCTTCTTTAATATCTATGGCCGCTATAAAAGATTGAGCCAGGCTTTCATGAGGATGAAATGAAAGAGACTTATTAGCAAAGATGCTCGATGATTATTATAAGGCATTTGAGAAGGCGTTTGAATGATGAAAAGAAATATCATTTAAAGAGGCTCAAGAGATAAAAACAAGAATGTGATATGCGCTTGATATGTTTGAACAGGATTACATATCTCCTAGATATTGACAGTTCTTAACGCCAGATGAAAGAAGTGAGGTGTTCTGATTAAAATATGCACTATGAGTTACTACATCTAAGAGCTGACTAAAGACAATTAAAGAATATAATGAGAGGGTTATGAATAGATTTACCGATGCTACTAGCAGGGTATTGTGAAGGGCCGACGCACTTTCATCAAATCTATCGAAGAGCGTAAATAGTATAAATGAAGAGATACAGAAAAGACAACAGCAATTAATAGACCAGTGAGCCACAATGAAAGTTGTGAACTGACAGGCTGTTGTAGTGGATATTAGAAATGAGATAAGGAAACAGATGAATAACCTTCCTTCTAATATACGTTGACTAGATGCATTAAAGACGTTGTGAAGGACTTGACTTAACCAGTTATCTAATGCTGAGGCTTATTTCATATTGAACCTAATCGAATTAGCAAAGAATGCTGAGAATAGAATGAACCTAATTACAAAGACAATATATAAGGTTTGCCCTCAGTTAGCTAAAGTAGACTTTTTCAATACATTTAGAATGGTTTGAGAGTTGCCAGAGGCGTTACAATGAAACTTATTGTTGTGAACTAAATGATTATCTAAATACGAGAATACTACAACGTTTGACATAGAGGTGAAAAAGTGAATATTTTCTGATATAAAGGATGAATTTAGAGAAGGTTGACAGCTTACATACGATAGGCTAACAAAAATCATTAACAAAAACATCGACAATAATGTTAATCTACTATGATGAACTGTGTCATGAAGAGAACTAAAAACGTTTAAGAAGGAGGCGGCCATAACTTATCAATGAGCGTTTAACCTATACACACTCCTTAAAGATGTGCCTAAAGAAGTAAAATTAGAAATAGACAACATATTAAACCAACAAAGACAATGAATTACAGACGCATTGAATATGTTATGAGACGGTAACAGATTGGTTGATGTTATGGACGAGGTGTCTATACTATGCTCTGATTGAACTGTCAAGACATTTAGACAGGCGTTAGAATGAGAGAATGAGAGTATTAGTAAGATATTGTTTAATGAAAGTTCGGATGTTGTAAAGGAAGCAGACGAAGCCGCCATACAAACAATAGACAAAACTCGGAGCCCTCGTAAACAAAGAGCCGTCAAGAGAGAGAATGAACTTACTGTAGAAAAAACAAATAACAACTACTTAGAATGACTTAATGCATACCTAAACTGAACGGAAGTTATCTCACAAGCAGAGAGGGATTTGATAAACACTACACGAACTTCTGCAAGACAGATAGCAAAACAATACACGCTTACAAACAAGTTAGCCGAAACAGACAACGCATTAGCTAGTATTAATGAGGCTATCATGAGAGACTTTAAAATAAACATTTTAGGTTTCTTGTGAAACATAACACAATGATGACAAAACGTAAGGTGGATAAAATGATTGTCAGATAACATTATAACTGATGTTATGGATAAGTGGAAAGAAGTTCAAGATAGATACCGTGTATTGTATAATATGTCATATGAAGAATTGATGGCATATAAGAGCAGAGCGGCTAAAAATTCCATTGACAATATGGCGCTGAACTTAGCTCTATACTTTAAAGAAATAGAGAGAAGACTATGAAGCTTAGATTGATTGACATGATGAACTACAAGCAGAGAGGTTAATATAGCATTTGCACATCTATGAGAGGTTGTGTGAAATATAGACAGTATTACGTCTTTGTTCTCTTTAATGTCTTGAGTTGAATGAAACCAGATATTAAAGTTCTTCAGATTTGCCAATCAATGAGATGCTGCAAGAGTTAATGAGTTTATCATTTGATGAGTATGAAAACAGTATCTATGAGGTTATCGTAATTTCGTAGACAAGACTGACGAGTGACTTAATCTTAAATGGTTTAATACTACGTTTGGTGCTAACCTATCTGATACAGAATATAGAAAATTAATACAGGCGCTATGTTGATTTACAATCACTTCTTGAAAGATGAAGTGACTTGAGAAGGCTCTTAACTTTGTAAACCAAAGTAACTATCTATTCAGAACGTTAGTATCCTATCCTTGACAGATGATAACAATTCATCCACAGAATATATGATACTGGCTTAGACAATTGTGACATGAGGAAAGCTTATGAGCTGAAGACTTGTGAACTATTGATGCTATTAGAGAGCCAACAGGAATATTAAATGAGACATATAATGAAATTAATCTATTCCGTTATGCGTCTCCAGATGACACAAACCCTACAAGTTTCTATAATAGATATTGAATACCAGACGTTAATTGATTAATGAGAGAAGAAAAGTTGTATACAAGCGATGACCTTGAAACAATGTATTCTAAGATAGACAAATATTGAAGTAAATGAGCTGGATATTATTATGATAAATTCATAAGGAATACAGACGCCTATAAAGACAACTTCAACAACTTTATCGACTGAACGTTCGCTAGGAACTTTAAGAACATAGCGTTCTTAAAAGCATTACAGTCAAATGAATATATGAAGTTTGCTACAGCTACACAGTTTGCTGAGTTTATGGCATGAGAGGCTCCAGAATATATGAAGACAAAATTAATGCAGGCCGTAGCAGAAGCGTCTTGAAGAAACTTTAGAAACATATTATGACTAGGTTTCTCTTGATTAGACAGAGCTATATGATGAAGTGCAATTAGAAACGTAGGTATTTGATTAATGCAGATGTTTAACTTTAGATGAGCTTGGTGACAGAATATAGCAAGGCAAACTTGGAACTGGCTATCTACGAGTATAAAGATGGCAAGAAGCTGACTTAGTAAAGAATGAAGAGATGCTATGGCTTTGTATATAGCAAAGCAGCCAGAGTTTGTGAACTTTACATCTCAATTATTTAATGACTTGAAATATTCTTGGTTCCTTACTAAATACCAAGATAACTGAGATTGGCCAGTAGATTGAGATGATTTGAACTGGATAGACTTTATTCAGTATTGATTTGAAACGTTGCAATTCTCATCTCAGTGGTGGCAAGGTATTCAGTCCTATTGATTAACTAGAATAATATCTGAAGCTGCAGAGAGTGCAATACAATCTGC
This sequence comes from Methanobrevibacter sp., assembly GCA_017652345.1. The sequence continues at coordinate 8,336 of JAGCBE010000342.1, read as the reverse complement.
AAGAGACCCAGAAATATATAAAGATACGTTAGGAATTTGAGCGTTGATGAATGCTATGTCAAAGAACCTATGAAGAAACTGGAAGGTACCTAACTTAGTAGTAAGAACGCTTGCACAGAACTGAACTGATGCTAAGCGGGCATATTTACAGAATGAGTTTTGGAAGCTATCATACTGAAGTTTGAGATACTTAATGAATGAAGATGAGAATGGTTCTTGATACAACACAGAGTTAATAAAAAACCGTCCATGAGCTATTCCATTTGTAATAAGCTGAGAGGTTAGTGAAGATTGAGATAAGGCATTCTCTTACGACCTAGCAAACACAGAGACTTGGTTAAATATACAGAACTGGTTTGATGCTATAGATGCATGAGATTGAGATGCTGCTAGGGCTTACTTTATGAATAACTTAGATAGTTTCTTCAATGCGTCACAGATGCTATGAACTGTAAAGAATGTAGGTAGAGCGTTAGCATGAAGTTCTTTAATTTGAGATAAAACAAAAGATTGGTTAGCTGATGACTTTCACGTGTACAAATTCTGAAGCCCATTCGATTTGGCAGAAGTTTGAGACGCTGTAGATTGAACGGTGGCTTGACACGAGTTTATGAAGAACTGATATTACAGGCCAACTGACTGAGCTGATGTTAAAATATTAGTGAAAGAAGTTATGTGACAAGCCGATTACCGTCCATGAAACAACTGATTTAATAAGAGCATGTTTAACTTTGATGAGTATTGACATATGGCCTGAGAGAAGTGAGCAAGCAAGGACGCAACAATGGAGTTTCTTTTAGAGAATATAAAGTATGAGAGAGATGCTAACTTTAACTTTAAAGTAGATGATAATTGAAAGAGGATTGTAAATAAAGATTGGGAAATACATATGAAGGAGATGGCAAGAAGAAATAATGATGCGAACTATATGACTTATGCTAACTTCAACTTTATAAACAATCGGGTAGAGGCAAACAATGATGACCCTAACTATATGATGTATAGAAGATTAATATGAGAATGATTGGCGTGAAGATATACTACACAGGCAATAAATGATATTATGGATGAACATAATAGAAAGCACTGACTTAAAAAGACTGCTAAGCTAACGAAAGAAGACTTAGAGAAGGAGTGATTGTATGACGTTATCTATCCTCAATTAGTTTCTAGACAAACATATATAACAGGAGAGAAGATGGACTTTTTAACATCTATCATGTTATTAGATAAGGAGGCTGCAATGTCTGCGAATTTAAAGATGATTGCTAGACAGTTAGCAGAGAAATGAGAAGATGCACAGATAAAAAAGCTATTTAACTTTAATGAAGACTGAGAGATAACTTTATGAAAGAAATACGAAGGTTATCTAAAAGAACAAGCAAAACTATGAAGAGCTTTGGAGGAATGAGATATGGAGAAGTTTAGAGCAGAAACTGCATCTATTACAAGGATGTATAGAGATGAAGACCCATATGGAATTATGACTACTGTATTGGTAGCATCAAGAATAAAGAGAATAAATGATGCTGATAGCTTGTCTGCTGAGCAAAAGGCAAAAGCTATTGATGCATTATTTGAAGATAACTATGACTTTATCCAAACACATATCCCTCAACTTATCGATGCTATATGAAGCAAGAGCGAGGCGTTAGCTTATGTAGAGCAGATGAATGAGAGTATATATGATACAAGTTATATCTGAGATAAGCTGGTAGCAGATAATGAGATGGCTGGTTCTAAGAGCTGAAGAAGTGCGGCTGTTAGAGTGTCTACTAGAGCAAAGAATTTATTATGAAAATTATGAAGCGCAGCGTGATGAAGTAGTACAAGTTGAAGCGTATGAGGATGAAAGAAATACAATTATAACTTTGTGCCAGTAAAATTGGATTGAGCTAAATTACTTAAGGCTACGTGAGGTAAATGATATACTCCTATCACTTCTAGTGCTGCGATAAATACATATAAGGCACATGCAGACTTTGGCACACCAAAAGATATTAATAGAAAAATAAAAACAAAATGAACACAGACTGTGTCAACAAAAAAACAATTAAGTAACATTGAAACAAAAACAACAAAAGCACTTGAAGCGGAAAGCTAATTACAACCGTAAAACAAAATTAAAACAGAAGACATTATTTCTTGGGTGGAGTATTTATCCACCCTTGAAATATAATGTGTCTTAAATTAATTTTGATAACGGTATTACCTAATGTTTCCTTTTATATTTTATATATATTTTATATGGTTATAGATGTAAATCAAATGGACGATGATGTTATGCAAGAACACATTGCTCCAGATAATGAAAAGGCTAGAGAAATGCTAGACAGGATATGCCAGGAAGAGCTAGGTGTCTCTGCTCAAGAGCTTTACCTTAGGGGGGTTATTAGAGAGATAAAACGCCTACAAGAACATCCATCTAAATGAGATGAAGAAAAGCTATTGAAGTACCTCAAGGAGGTAGATAATATCTGTGGGTTTAGTAAAGACAAAAGGGATATTAAAGTGGAAACTAAACTTAGGTCGGCAGCCGACATTTTTAATTCAACTAATATTAATAACTAATGGCAGACAGAATAGAAAAACAAGTAGAGCAACAAGAAAAAGAGCGTAAGGCTCAAATCTACCAAGATAACTCTACTGATGCCGAACGCACCATTTATGACAAGCTAAAAAGAATACTGGAGCACTTCAGAGATAATATCTTTCCAGACTGGTTCGAGATAGTTAAGATGGACGAATTGTATTCTAAAGAATATGAGGCGTGATTAAAGAAACACAATATGAAATATAAGTCGGCTAAGATTTATCCGTTAATTACATCAATCCACGACACATTTATTGCGGGGTTATATGATAATGACCTTAGGCCAAAGATATTTCCTATGGAAGAAGTTGACCCTAAAGTAGTTGATGATACACAGCTATTCTTCTCTTGGGGGACAGAGATAAGCGAGACAGAACAGACTAATGAGATTATTAGAAAAGAAGCGTCTCTAATCTGAGTGTCTTACTGAATGCCTTGATACACTACAGGGACAATGAAAAACGACGATTGAGATACTGTAACTACATTCGTACCCGCACTCTATCCTGTGTCAGCTTTTGAAATGTTTTATAGTGTGTGAGCTACAGACTTTTACAAAGCACCAGAGAAATTTAGGAGAAGATTTATTTCTTTTGATTGACTAAAGGATGCTTTCTATCCTATATGGGAAGATGATGGTAAAAAGAAATGAATGGGTTACTATGTAGAGAAAAAGAAGAGTGCAATACTTGAAGCACCTATGCCTTTAAGTAAAGCAGACTTTACAAAGATATATGACATTGATGCTTACTCTAGAACATACCTTTCTTGTCTATGAGATTGAGTGCCAACAGGTTTAGTATACGACGAAACATTCAACATATTAGATAGCTCAAGCTACTGTGAGGTAGTTGACTTATATATAGGTGACCAACTTATGGTTATGGTTAATGGTTACTTTGTTTATTCTGGAGATAGTCCATTCTGCTATTGAGATGATTACCAGATAAGTGGAAGAGACGGGCCATTCATTGAGCTAACTTATGAGAAATGAGTTGGATGTATTCCTAGCGGAATTGGAAAGAAAATTATGTGACACCAAAAGCAATGTAATGCTCTATACAACTCTATATCTGATGCTGTGTATAGACATTTGAACCCCGTGTTAGCCAGTGTTACATGAGCTATTACTGACCCAACAACAGGTAACGCACCTACTTCAATAGACTACACAGAGGGTAAAGTATATAACATAAACCCTTCATACGCATGAATGAATAACGCTATTATGAAGTTAGACTGGACAGACTACAACATTCTTAGTTTAGCTATGAACCAGTTTGAAGCTTTGAAGGCTGATGCATACACTATATGTTGAGTTAACTCTTATGTACTATGATGAGAGTGAAAGGTTGAACGTAGTAGATGGTGAGCAGAACAAAGGGTTAATGCTTCAAGGTCTAGATTAAATCCTATGATTAAGAGTATTGGTAGGTTCTATTCTAAGCTATTCTATCATTGGCTATGATTGTCAAAGCAAAGCTGAGCTAGTGTAGCTTATGTAGAAGACGAAGATAAAGAATACATAATTAACCTTAGTGAGCTAGATAAGAAGTTTAAGATAGTATGTTCTGCTGATGCTTGAGTAGAAGAACAAAAAGCTTCTAAGGTACAAGGATTACTGACTATGATGCAGAACTTGTCTGGCGTTTCTGTTAATCCTATCACTGGATTGCCAGATATGGATACTAAGTCGTTCCTTGAAGCAGTTACTGATTATGCATGATTAGAAGGCTTAAAGCCATTCACATTAGAAGAACAGAAACAATATGTAGACGATGCTTATGCTATTAAAGACTATATACAACAAAAAGAGATAGAAGCACAACAACAAGCACAGGCTCAACAGCCACAACAGCAACCGCAAGAATGACCAACTCTTGACGAAGTTGCAGCACAAGACCAAGCTAATCCACAACAACCATCTACTGAAGACTTATGATTTATTATACCACAACAGTAAAAAGTTATAGTAAAAACCACCAAAATTATAATCAATATATAGAAAGGGTGAAACAGTCCCTTTCTTAGGTGGTGCACAGATGCACAAATGGTGATGGTGGTTGATGGATTAGTTAGTTGCGTATGAGTACATCGAGTTGGTAGGCGATGGAAATGTTACGGACGGTTTAGCCCCACGAACAACGTGACTAACTATATCCAATCTTAAATTTTAATTCATATTACTATTATTATGAACGGGGAAGAAACCACAACTTTAGGAGCAGTAGCTGAAAGTCAAGCTAATATCTCCACAACGGAAGCTACTCCGAATGTAGCACAGGAAGTTCAACCTGTCTCAAATGAACAACCCGCAGTTGCTGATAACAACTGAACTTGAACTTCAAGTTGAGATGTGCAAACAACTCAAACATCTAGTCAAGGCGAAACACCAGAAGATGTTATTAATGAAGTTAATGCAATACTTAACGAAAACAAAACATTGAATGATGTTGCTGCTGAAGACGAACAAGCTAAGCAAACCAAAGAGAATGAAGATGCTCTTGATGCTATAGTTAAAGAACAAACAAAAGACCTTCCATCTAAAGCCGAAGATGTAAAAGCCGAGGTAACTTCTTCTACTGAAGAAACTGACCGCTTGGACGAGGAATTGAAAAAGGGTCTAGAAGACATTAAGGACAAGAAGACTGCTGAAGAGATGGCCAAGAAAATGTACTTAGCATTTCAAAAGGAACGTAGTATGCACCAGTTCGATAACGAACAAAATGCAAACACTATTGAAGTTCTTAAGAATATGACTAAGAAACTAAATGAGCAAGTTACTTCAAGTGACAATGACCCTCGTTATCAAAAACTTGATGATGAGTTTTATACACTATGGAGATTAGAACAAGCTCATCAAAAAGACAAGAGCGATGTTAATAGAAAAAACTTAACTCGCTATTATGCTGCTAAATTGGCGGTATTAAATCCACAAGTTAGCGTAAATAAAATAATGGATACATTGAATGGTCCATTAAAATCAAACACAATGTGAGAAGGTGCTCCTACGTCAGCTCCTGTAGCTGAAGTAAAGAAACCTGCTCAAAAACCTAGTGGTATTCCTATCTCTAAAAGAGGAATGTACTAGACGAGGTTTTTATTTCATTAACCTTGAGGCCCGCTTGGAATAGTGGAGGCCTTTTTCTTTTTACTTCGAATAAATAAAATTAAATGGCAAGCACACAAAGCTGTAACCCATGTGATACTGGAGTGTCTAGCTTAGCTGATAAAAGCGTTGCTTTTCAAGACATTCTTAACCCACTATATGCTGAGGGTAGAGTATTAGAAACTTGGGGACAATACGAAGATTTTCTTCGTTATGAAACTCTTTTCTTCGATGTAGTACCTCAAAAAGACCCTACAACTGGAGAAATTTATGTAACTTACAAATTCAAAGATGGTTTAGCTGCTTCTAGCGAATTAACTTTGGTTGACAATGATTGTAAAGTTGGATGGTATGAACCAAGAATTTGTGGAAACGAAACTGTATTAGCTGAAGACGCAGCTTCTGGAACTAATGTTCTTACTGTTGAAAGTCTTGAAGCTTTAGGAGGAGTTAAAGCTGGTTCAACTGTTCTAGTTATGAAAAAAGATGGTAATCCAGTTAACGGATTATACATTGCTTCTATAGACAGTGCTAACAATCAAATTACTCTTGCTGATAACTTAACAACTGACTTATCTGCTGGAGACAGAGTTAGGAGAGGAGCTTACTTAAGAGACAGAAATTGTGACACTACAATTGATAATCCAATCGCTCTTTGAGGATTAGATTATTACTCTGCTTTCTTCAGAACTATCTCTATATCTCACGAATTTAATTGGTGTGATTTGAACAAAGACTACTTAATCTCTGGAGGTATCCAAGCTATAGTAGATGCTATGTTCAGAAAAGGAGACGTTGAGGCTATTAGAGAATTTATCCACGCTGCTTTCTATGATAGAAACATTCAAGTTGATACTTATAGATGGGAGACTATGGGATTATTCCCTGCTTTAGCTAAAGCTCAAGAAAACGGATTGAAATTAGCTTTCGATTTGTCTGGATGTTGTGATGATAGTGCATCTGAATGTGTAAACGCTAGACACCAAATCCAAGCTTTCTTAGATATTATTATCAATAAAGCTATGGTATCTGGAATGTATAAAAACACTGTAACTGTAGCTATGAACAAAAAAGCTATGGAAGGATTACACATGATGCAAGGATACTTCCAAGACTATGGAAATGTTGGTTTCTTAGATGGTTCTCAATTTGACATTGATGTTGGTTTACCAAGAATTAGATACGCTGGTGTAACTGTATCATTCAAATACTTACCTATCTTAGACGACTTTGGATATTCTGTAATGCTTACTATACCAGAGGATAAAGTTGGAGTATTCCAACCTAAATATACAGTAGTTGATACTAACGGTAAAGTAGTTGCTAACGCTCCTATTAATGGACGTATTTCTAGAGGTATCCCTATGTTAAGATACTTACCAGATAATCCTTACAACATTTGAGCACAACTTGGAGAATGTAATAAGATAGTTGGAGACGTAAAATTCGCAATCGTATGGATGTGAGTTGATAAAGGAGCATATCGTTTCATAAAGAACTTTGGTTCTTGTGTATTGAACGGATGTGAAGTATGTGAATTAGATGATGTTGATATTCTAGACTAATTATAGTCTTCAAGAATGGGAGGGCTTCATTAGCCTTCCCATTTTCTTTATTTATAAATATAAAGCTGAATGAAAGCAAAAGACATATTTACTTGAACTAATATAACAGATAGTGGTTGTGAAAGTAAGGTTGCTAGGCTCAATGATATTTTGTCCAGCTTTGCGGTTGAAGTATTTGACTTTTATCCTAGGAAAGTATTAGAAAGGTTTATGCCTACTAATTGACAGTTTACATTCACTACAAAATATCCTATCGCTAAAGTGCGAGGGTTTTTTGGGAAGGGATGTAAAGTATGATGTAGTTTAGACCCTAAAGACTGTTGTGCAGGATATAGAAGACTATTAGTTGAGGAACTATATTGAGAAGACCTTGATGCTAATACATATTCTGTAAAGTATTGAGACGCAAGTTGACAGGCAGATGAGGTTTCAATTAGACTGCCTAATTGAGTTAATGACGCTTTGATAGTTTATTCTAAAGGTTTCCCTAAGATTAATTCATTAGAAGATGATATTGAAATAGACAGATATACGCTTTCATTGCTAAGATTATATATGAAAAGTGAATACTCATTAGAGTGAGAAAGTGACATTAATATGTCGGCTAATTATCTCAGTAGGTTTAATTCTAAACTAAAGAGATATAAAGAAATGTTTGACAACAACCTTAAATTTGTTGTCCCTTGAGCTTTAAATGCAGCAAATCAATAATATGGCACAATTAGACAAAACAGATTTTTATTGGAATGGAATACTTAGTGGAGCAGTTAATAACCTCTACTATGATTTTGTTAATGTTGATGTAGTCCACGTACCTTACACATATAGCCACAGAAATAGCTCATTCTTTCTGCAGACAAGGAGAAACTATTATGCTTCTAATCACTGGACTAGCCAAGCAAATACACATAAAGACTGGGATGTGGTGGACGTTAGATACATATGGGAAAATACTTGTTCACAGGAGAAATGAGAGGTATATATTATGTTAGCAAATAAACCAAGAACAAAGATTAGGATACATAAGTCTGCTATTGAAGATTGATGTGTTGAAGCTTTTGATTGGGGT
>JAGCBE010000341.1 GCA_017652345.1 Methanobrevibacter sp. | reverse complement strand
CATAATTTCAACTAACGTGGATTTTCTCAATTATTAACCCATCCTCATTCTCTACATACTCGTTGTGTTCTCCCACCCTAGTGTTCAATAACATTAGGTAATCTCCATCTGGAATGTCACACACTCTCAATCAACAATCCTCTCTTCAAGAAATGAACTGTTTGTCGTGGAAAACCATAGGTTGTTTCGTTGTCTTTTTCTCTAAGAGCTTCACTTGTTCTTGGAGTTTGAGAATTGTTCCACTTTGCATTTCTATGACGTTCTTAGCATCAGCTATTGCCTTATAAAGCTCTTTTAATTCTGAACCTTGTTCACTTAGTTTATTTCACTGTTCCTGGATTACTTTCTCCTGTAGTTCTACCTGCTTTTTGAGGTCGTCAATCTGTGCAGCCCTATAAACACCCAACTCTATTTCGTGGTCCAGATTTGTCTCTACTAGTTTGTGAGCTTTCCATACTTCTTCAAACCTACTATTGAACTGAGCTAAATCCTTATTGTCATAACAGATTTTTATTTCTATTGGTTTTTTGAATGCTTCACTCTCTAATCTCCATACATTTCCTCTTCTCTTACCTTCTACTAGGTCCATATAAACACTCTTTACTTCCATACCAATAGGTTAATAATAAATCTGATGGTACTATATTCAGAGAGTGGACAAATCTTAATTAAACAAAAAAGACAGATTTCTCTGTCCTTTCTGTAAACTATTATAATATACTACTACCACATATTATTTTAGCACCAATAGTACTAACCGTACTCAAACTGGTATACTAACTATAAGTCACCATATACTACTAAATATTGCTGCAAATATTCAGAATATAAATAGTAATATTTGGTCTCATCGTATACACAAGGATGTGAATAATGCAACATAAATGATGAAACCAAGTCGTGTAACTTCTTCTTTTTTAGTGTTCATTGTGATTAGGGTTAGAGATGTAAACTTAATTACATCTGTATATTAACGATTTTGACATTAAAGTCAAGGTTAATTAGATTGATTTTAATAATACTTCCCAATCTTCATCTGTAAGTCACTCAATTTTGTCTTTATAGTTTTTGGCGTTCTTTTCTTCCTCTTCCTCTAGTGCCTTCCACCAGTCTTGCTCTTCCATTGTTGTGTCGTCATAAAGTCCATACCTCTCTTGGAACCAATCTGGGAAAGCATCCAATCATATAACATCCTGTTGTAGTTGATTTAAATAATTCGTAGAGTTTTTCTCGTTATATTCAGCAATTTCATCTAAAGACATATTTGCTCTAGGATTTTGATTTACATAACTATTTTCAATGTCGTATAGTGGCAAATCTCTATTTCATTCTTTATTTAGTTTGTTCATTTCTAAAGCATATGCAGCAAGCTCTGTGACAACATTTTCTGGCATCTCAAATCCAACCTTGTCTAACGCTTCCCACAAGAATATAGCACCAAAGTTAAGTTTTGGCTGTCTGAATGATTTAGGATTGCTCTTTACACTCTCAACAACCTTATTCTTTAACTTACCAACACTATTCTTTGTATTTTTTACAACAGTTTCCTTTGCATTCTTAACAGTACTCTCGACATTACTCTTAACATTATTTAATTGACTATTTAGAATTTCTTCTCACTTTTTAATAACAGCCTCTTTATTTCCTCTAATTTTGTCCAGTAACCATTTTATATAAGTTGTTGGTTTTAGGTGTTTACCAAACCATTCTACTCACTTTCATATTGCCTTCTGACCACGTGGACTTCTAATAAGCTTCATCAAATCCTCTCTAAAAGAACTGTTTCAGCTACTCTTTCATCGAGCAATAGCCTTGTCTTTAAGCTCTCAAGCACCCTCAAGCAACCTACCATATTTAGCCGTCTTGCTGTTCGCATTAAATCAAGGATTTTCTGCATCTAGTGTTTGATTAACAATATTCCTCAGTTTTGTATGTATTGCATCATTCATTGATTTACGTACTCAATCTGCACTTTCTCATCCAATCTTCTTATTAGAAAGTTTGAAGTCTGTCATTATTTCGTGTACTCTTTCTAGAGAAGCCTTTGTGTCTTTTGCATATGCCTCTATTTCTTTATTAATAAGAGCTTTAGCGTCCTGCCACAATCATTCATCAATACCCAAATCTTTAGCAGTAAGAGATTTAAGGATTTCTGGTATATTCCATTCTGTTTTAGACAGCCTCAAATATGGCTTTAATTCTTCTGCATAGTATATGCGTGCATTAGACAACGCCTCTCCAGCACCCTCAACACCACGTCACACATTGAACTCGTCTAGTGTTTCTCTAACCGTTTGTGGCTTTCATCATTCGTAGTATTTAGAAGTCTCATCTAGATGAGCAAGCTCTTCTTTGAACCCATTTATTTTTTCTTTTAGAATTGCTATGTCTCTTTTTAGTCATTCAGAACTAGAACCAGGCACCTCAACCAATGGCTTTCAGCTCTCATACTCCCTCAATAATTCCTCCTTCTCTGCTAGCTCTTCTCAGGCTTTTAGCAATTTGTCATTTAAATCCTTAAATGATTTCTCATAATCATAGTACCTACTTAAACTATTAGCATCACTGTCCGTATATTTGTCTACAGTCCTGTTTTGCAAATGCTGTCAGAGTTTCTCAACTCACCATCATCATACGTTCAAGGCACTTCACCATCATAATGTTTTTGCACCAAAACTACCAATCCTCTGTCAGAATGATTTTCACTCCTGCTTACCTGGATTATATTTAATTTCTTCTCATTGTGCTTGATTTGTTATTCAGTCTAATGCACCAATCTGTCTTGCTCGGCTGTCTACTGGGAAGTTTCATCTTAACGCAGCCTCACTTAGACTAGCTCGTTTAGGATTTTTGCTAACATACCTAGGTAAAATCTGACCTGTACCAAGGTTCTTATATGCGTCACTACCGTGTGCTTCTGCAGCCTGTTTAATTATTATTTCCATCTTGGCTAGATTGGCACCACAATCATTCATCCCCTTAGTCTTTTCATCAGTAGTAGAGAACGAGCATTCAGTCAGTTTTCTAAACTGTTCCTCAAGGTCGTTTGTAGCTTGTGTGTCATACTTGTTTTTAACCTCTTCTTTATAGTTGTTCATATTGTTTATAGTTTCACTAACTGTATTTCAAGTAAGTGAACCGAACGAACTATTAAATCCAAATTGATTATTCATTAATATAGTATTTAACAAATAAAATTATTCCCAATCTGAACCACCACCTAAATCCCACGAAGATGTGTCTATTGCTCAATATAGGTACTTTCTAGAAGCAACATTAGTTAATGTACTTTCATCTATTTCTGGAAGTCACGCCCATTTTCTATTAGCGTTTATGTTGTCTACTATTCAGTCTTTCTTTACCTGTAACTTAATCTTAATAGTAGGTAAGAAATCTGTCATCTGTGGGAACAAATCTGAATTAGCCTTTAGCTCAGTTTCAGTAATCTGACTTCCCAAGTATAGTTTCCTAATGTCTGCATATATGTCAGCAATCTTAGCTGCTATAGTGGCGTATGTACTATTAGTACGAACATATTTGTTCTCCAAAGAAGCTATACTTCACTTAATAAATCAAGTTACATCTTCTGGCTCATCGCTCTCTGCCCAATTAGTAACCTCCTTCATAAACTCCTTTCATTCGTTAGTTTCTAGTAGCAACTCCAGTTCGTGTATTTTGTCCACAAGTGCTATTGCTTCCTTTTCTTGTTTTTCTTCATCATCATTCATTATTGTTCTTTCAACTAGTCTTACCAAATCTTCATCTCTTCATTCCTCAGAGAAAATACCAAGATTAACATAGAATTCGTCACCCAACGTTGCTCAAGAAGCTCTTGCTAAATATAAAGCCTCTTTTAATATTCCAGTCTTGTCTTTAGATGGGTCAATACTATGCCAGGCTAATGCTGCTTCATCTGCAGTATAACCCATATTGTATAACTTTACGATGTCATTGTATAATTGCTTTAACTGGAAGTCACTGTCCTTCATCTTAGTAGGAACTAGATTATATATTCTCTGTCTGTAATAGATTGGCAATTCATCAGAAGATGAGATTAATTGGTATGCTGCTCATTCAGTTCATCAAAGGTCGGCTCTAGCAAACAATTCGTTGTTTTGATTAGCTTCTATATAATCATTTATATATTTCTCTCTTAATGCTTTTCATTCTTCACTGTTAGGGTCAATGTCTCTATATATTTTAGTTCAGTCTCTATTCTCTCAGATTGCTTCTCTATATATACTGTCTGGTACATCTATTGTGTCTGGGTCTATTGTATAATCAGAAGAATTAGAAGTCTGAGGTGTTCAAGCTCTAAACTTTCCATATGTGCTATAGTCATAACCACATTCGTGATGTGCTATTTGTTTTGCAAATTCTAATGTGTCTAGGTCTGCTATTTTAGTGTTTACAGAAACTCATAAATTGTCGGCTACAGATTTAGCGTAACCATCTGGGTCGTTACCAGTAGGATTTCAATTTCTGTCAAATTTTGGTGCATACCTATTAAAGTATTGTAATATGGTCATTCAATAATAACCAGAGTTTGGATTTGTCTGGTTGTATTTTATTTTCTCTACTAGAGCATCAAAACCATCCTCTGGAGTGGCGAACTGTGCAAATCAACTTGCATCTTTTCAAATAACATTTCAGAATGTTGTGTCTGTAATATTTCCAGGATTGTTGTTATGTAATGCCTTTCACTTCATACCACTACCAGGGTATTCCTTAATGACAACTTCTTCTCTAATTGTTGGCTTTCAATCCTCATCATATGTAATACTATAGAACACTCAGTCCTTCTCAATAACCTGTGAATTCTCTACTTGAGATTTCTGCTTATTATATTCAAATTGTTCCTCCTGTAATTTAACCTGTCTCTCTTTTAGATTATATTCCTTCTGTTTCCATTCATTCTCCCATTGTTGATTGTACCTGTTAGATGCCATACTGTACCTGTCAGCCAAAATAGAAAGCTGATTATTAATGTCTTGCGTCTTATTATTCATATAAGCTCTAACTAGGTAATCTGGTGCATCTCATTTGAATACTGTGTTAGCCTCTTGTCTTAGGTTCTGTAATCTATTCTTTAGTTTAGCTACCTCTCATTCTATTCTGTCCATAGTCTTACTAGCTTCTTCGGCAGTCTGGTCAGACATAAGTTCTTGATTGATTTCATTTATAATAGATGAAACACTTTCGCTATTCTCAGCATATGTACTAGCAGCAGTCTCTTTGTTGCTCTCTGTTAATTTCTTGCTTGTCTCTACGTCACTTTCTACGTAATCGGCACTTCAGTGAGTAATAGAGTTAATGGCATCCTGTCATTTAATCTCCTTAACCTTCCTTTGAACCTCAGCCCATAATTGAGGGTAGGCTCTTTGGTAATCTACCATAGCTTGTTCTCCGTATGGATTAATTCCATTAGCAATAGAAGCAGCAATAACATCTGTACTCATATTATATAGGATGTCTAGATTGGCCTGTCTGCTTGCTAAGAGTGAGTTATATATATTATTAGCATCTGTGAGTGTGTCTATTCACTCTGTTGGCTCTCCACTGTCTGCTGTAGCTTTACCATAAATCTTTCAATCTGATTTCTCTCCCTTTATTGTCTCCCTTTCTGGTTTAGGTTGGTCTTTAGGTCATTGTTGTTGTGCAATCTGTCCTATTCTCTTTCGCACAGAAGCAACAGTATTTGCTCTTTCGTTAGCATTAGAATAATCCCATCCTGTTTGTGTAGAAAGGAAGTCATTAACATCTTGTATACTAGTCCTTCAAGCATTATATAAAGCTGATGCAATCTCATCGTTTCTGCTAGCAATATAGTTAGCATTCTGACTATTGGCCATCTGAGCAGCTTGTCCGTATTTATAATCTGGATTAAGTCACTCTAATGTCGCATTAGGATTATATGCTACTTGAGAACCTAGTGTATTCTCTCAAGTGTACTTCTGGTTTTCTCCTCACCATAGAGACTGATTGTTATAGTTCGTAGCTGAACTGTCATCTCAATACTGACTTAGGTTTACGTCAGCATTCTTAAGTTTACTAGCGTCCCATCACTCTATGTACTTGTCGTAACCAGACTGTGGGTTGTCTCTATATGCCACAGGGTCCGTCATCTGACGTAGTTCTTCCTGTCTCTTGTTGTCTGCCATTCTTTTAAATATTATAAGCTAAATCTTTATATTCTACCATCCACCAGTTAGAATATTGCTGTATGTTGGCATCTGGTATTTTAACTCAGTTTTGGTCAACATATATAAACTCTAACCAATCTCATTTCTCTAGGTCACACTCCACATAACCAAATGAAGTCATCTTAGAGAAGAAACCTGCCTCATTCCATTCTCGGTCAAATACTGCTCTAGGGATTTCTTGGTTTCAATGGTGTTGATTAATATAAGCTAATATTCTAGTAATACTCGTGTCGTCTAGGTTAATGAATTGCTCTTTGTGTTGTAATATATACCTTCACGTTTTAACTATTTCACAGCTTAGTGGATTAGTACTTGTATGTCATCCACTAGCTATATATGTTCACTGTTCTGTAGGAGTTATTGTTCCATCTGGTTCAAATAACTGAGAGAATATATTAGGCTTCCATATTTCTATAGTGTCCGTTGGTGTTCAGTCAGTTTTAACTCCTATTATTAGACTTCTTCACGCATTGTCTGCATAATATTTATTAGACATAATAAGTGTGTCTCTTAACTGTATGAACTGGTCATAAGTAGAATGAGCTTCATTAGTAGAAATAGGGTACTCTATTGGAGTAGCTCTATATTGATGCTGTCAGTCTTCTTGTAATCGGTCCATAATGATTAGTTAATGTCATAAACGTTATTAATCTTGTCTTTTGAGTGGTACCTCAAATCTATTTGTCTTACTATTGGTGTTACTAATACTTCATCTCCTCTAGTAATAACTATAGCATAAGTAATAGTCTGCCAATCAAACTTAAAGCTGGATTTTTTATTGCTTGTTGTTCATCACAAATCATTGAATAGGTTAGATTTCTCAGTCCTTGTTCCTTTACTGTCCCTAGTTATATGCATAGCGTGGTACCATCCATTAGCTTCTGTAAATGTATGTGTGTTCTTCCATAGGTTGTTTGGACTTACATATACATCTATAATTCAGTATGGTTCATCATTGCTTGAATAGTCGCTTTCCTTTATGTTAGGATTAAGCTCAAAATTCATTCTGACTTCATCTAACATTTTAGTATATGTTCCTCATTCTCTTCCTTCATATTCTCTAGAAATCAGAACTCAACTTTGTTGGTAACCATCTACTCAAGTGTCATACAATCTCATAGCTCGGCATCCATCCTCATCTGAGACATATAAGAAACCTTTATTCTCACATACTCCATATACCTGCTTATTGTCATTTAGATGCCATTTCATATAACCTTTGTCAAATCCCTGTGGATTATATTTGAATTTGAATACTCCATATGCATCTGCTATATAGAATGAACCAGCATTATATGGTGCATCTATTCCTATAGGTCCTACGAAATATGGTGCCTTGAAGTTTGTGTCATACATAGTAAGTCACGCTCTCTGGTGGAATAGGGGTACTGGTGTGTTACCAACCATTTTATTAAAGTCTACTAGTGCATCTGTTGCCATATTAGTAATACTAGAGACATAGTAATCTGTTCCATTAATAGAATATACGTGTAATACTCTAACTCCTGTTAAATCTATTTCATTATATACAAATGTACTTCTTAGGTTGTTGTTTCCTTGGTAGTAATAAACTTTAGTATTCCATCCTTCATCTACTGCTCGTACCTTCAAATATTCAAATGTACAAGTCAGAGCAACTATTGTCGTTCAGGCCTCAAAATGAAGCGTCTTCTTCCATCCCTGTACTCAGTACCTTCAATCTAACTGACCTTGATGGTCTAGTTCTGGGTAGTATACCCAAATGTCTGTTCCACAAGCTACTACTAGTCTGGTATTGTTATAGTTTAGGATGGCTGTAATTGCTCATTGCATAGCCTCAGTTATGTTGCTAGCATCTTCTATACTTTCATCTGTGTAATCTGGATGGTCATATGGAAGGAATATGTTTTGACTGTCTATTCAGTGTCAGTTTCAAGCATCAATAGGAACATTCATTAAATAACCCTTATTAGTCTGACTATTAGTTCTGTTTGCTCAAAACCAAAATCTGTCCTGGAATACTACTCCAGGAACCGTTTGGTATGCACTAGAAAGAGCCGAACCTGCTGAACTGTCTAATTCTGTTCGTTTACTAACTGGTTCTCCGTCTGAGTTTAATGGAGAAGGTCAATCTGGCCAAGTGTCTCCATCTTCATCGTAGAAACCATTATATTGCATTCTCTTAGCAGTGAATTCCTGTAAGTCCTGTCAAATAGGCAAAGCCATTACTCAATGCTCTCACAAACTTATTAACTGACATTTACCATAATTTGGTGTGAAATTGGCTCTGTTTGCTAATTTTATTCAGTGTAACTCATCATCTGTATTAATGTTGGCACTGTATTGAAAACTATGGTCCATTCAGTAGTAGACGTCTTGCGTTGTTCCATCTGTCCAACTAACTTGTTTTATTACTCCTCAATTCTTTGCTGGTTGTTTAGGTTCTCCTACTGCCATTTAGTTAATTAGTAATGACTAAAATATGATGTGTTTGCTAATCCTTCTTCTACTGGTCTCTTGTCCTTATTTAATCCATATATATTGTCGTGTAGTGTGTTCTCAAATTGTTGGTAATACCATTGTGCCGTCTCTGGATTTTCAGCTTGGTAAAGTCTGAATGTTATATAGTCATCTATTGCATCCATAAAGTACCAAGGTAGATTAAGTGTTGCTATGTCTATTGGATTTTGTCAGAATACTTCATCTACTGTGAGTGGCTGTTGAACAAAATTATAAGTCAGAGTTAATCCTCTGTCTATGTCCTTCAATGGTGTTGGGAATATTTTAATACTATTTGAATATTTTCCTGTCGCTGTGTCTAAGTGTGGAACAAATATATACCTAGGATTTACTTCACTAATCCTGTCTCGTATGATTGGCTTTCATCTCTGTACTCCTCATCTACCACATAATCTATACATAGGCTTTCCATCAGCATCCCAATCCTGCTCATTTACATACTCATATACATATTTACCGTCCTCTTTTAGGAAATTAGATGGAACATATTCTCCACTAGGGTCTATTAATACGTGCTTCTTATAAGTATTTAATGCTGGTGCTATATTATAGTCTCAGAAATCTATTGGCTTACATACTCTATAGATTGGATTACCTGCTTTATTAGCGTGGTAAGCAACCCTTAACTGAACTATAGAATAAAAGTCCTCTACGTGTTCTAATGCACTGAAAGAGGGGAGTGAATATTCATCCTGGTCAGCCTTTATGTCTGTGTATGCTACACTAGTTGAATGTTTACCAGAAACATATTCCAGAATAGCCTTCTGGAACTGTAATAAACCTTTATTAAACCAAGCTAACCACACCTCTTTATTTACTTGACTTTCTCCTCTTAACTCTTCTAGGCACCAACTCTCATACATTTGTTTTATTGTTCCCATACTTACTTATTAGGAAATAAATAAATCTGTTTATTCTATTAGGTGAGTTTTACCCCACCTAATATATATAAGCAAACTAACTACTATTCTTCGTCAATTTTTTCTTGCCAAGCGTAGTCTGTTCCACTTCTAGTCATCAATTTAACGATGAACAAGTCGTTAAGAACAGCAGCTCAGTACATACATTTCCATCCAACTGTAGCTCTCTGATTTAGAGGGTCTTCAGTTCCTGCAGCACCAAATGGTTTGTAGAAAGTTTGAAGATTTTGAAGTGTTCCAACTCCGTAAGCACCATCTCTGAATGCGTAAGTTGGCCATACGTTAAAGTCTTCGTCGTCGTCTACTACTACTGGTTTTACGTTTGCAGAAACGTAGATGTCGTAATTAACTCCAGCTGTTACAAATCCATCTTTAACTCCTTTGAAGTCTTCGTAGATTAATTTGTTCAACCAAGTATTTGTAGAAGATGATTTAGCATAGTCTAAGAATACGTTTGGATGCATAATAATCTTAAATCTTTCAGCTCATTGTCCTTGAGAAGCCAAGTAAGTACAAGCCTTAAGAACTAAATCTAAATCCATAACATCAGCAGCAGTTAATTCGTCTGGTGCAGTAGCAGCACCTGCGTACATAACTGAAATGTCGCTGTTTCCAAGAACTTCTTGAATGTATTCGTCAATAAGTCTTCCTGCATTGTTAGCTAATTCTCTTCCTTGTGCAGCTATGATTGGAAGCAATGTTTCAGCGTCTAATACGTCTGAAATAATTGAGTAGTCTCCTAATTGAACAGGTACTGCAGTTACAGTTTTAACTACATTTAAGTGTCCATCTGGTGTAACTCCTTCAATTAAAGTAGCTTCTGAAATAGAAGTCTTCATAACTCCTAATCTAGGCCAAGTAATAGATTTGTAACCTTGTTGAGAAGCCTTAACTCCAAATCTCATAAATACAGTAGAAGGTTCTCCATTCTCTAAGAATGATTTTTTAAGTAAGTAAGTAAGGAACTCATTTGTGTTGTTAACGTCATCTATTCCAGATGTAATCATTACGTTTTCAGCAACTTGAGTTGTACTGTCAGAAATGGCAATATGAAATCTGTCATCTCCGTTAGTTGTGTTGTAAACCTTTGCCATAGTAAATAAATATTGCTAAATAAAATTATTTAGCCAATACCAACTATTTATTGAACCAAGGTTGTGATTTAGCCCATTGAATTGCTTGCTCAGAAGTCATCTCGTTGAGTTTTGGTCATCCAACCTCAGTTGTTGGATTGGCTCAAGCGATTACACTTTGTGGTCCCACTATTTGCTCGTTTACTGTAGGTGCCTGCATCTGTACAGATGGTTTCCCATTCTGTCACTCATACAATGAAACTAAGTCGTTAATGTCTAATGAACTGTATTTGTCAGCGAATTCATCAAAGTTTCCTTCGTAACCCCTACTTTTCATAGTATTACCGAAATAAATTTTCCTGTCTGCAGCTCTAGCAGCAACTTCTGCATCTAGCTTAGCCTGTAGAGCAGCCATTTCTTGACTATGCTTCTCTCTCAAAGCAGCATAACCAGATTTTTTCTGCTCAGTGTCCTCAATTTGTTCTTCGATGTCTGTCATCGTAGTAATAAATAGAATGTAAAGTCGTGCCATTCTACCAACACGAATTAAGTTTAAAGACATTAACTAGTCTGATTGATTAGTTTAAGGACTTGCAACTTCGGTCCTAGAATATTTGAGAGCTTATTCTACTTAGTCAACTCATTCAACCTTCTCCCCACGCATTATTGCTTCAGCGTTCTTAATTGCTTCTTGTGCCTTCTTTATGTCTTCTGGGTCAGTAGTGAGAACGTTTACCAATCTCTCCATTTCCCCCATACCTTGAATTAAAGCACCAAGTACTTCATAGAAAGAATAACCTTCAGTCTTAGCATTGAAACAATTGTCTCTTGCTAGTGCTAGGATGTTCTCTTCCTGCTTCTCCTTCCTAATCTTCATACATTTCTTTAACACTTCCCATCAAGGCATTAGGATTAATTCCTTAACAGCGTCAATCTCTTCATCTGTGAGGTCATCTGGATTTTTAGTAACCTCTTCCTTTTTCTCAGCCTCTTCATTGGCTGTCATTAATTCTTCTTCCAAAGCCATTTACTTATTATTAGTGAATAAAATGCTTTTATTGTTCTTGATTATTCGTGCTATGGGTTTTCAATACGTAGTCTCTAATGAATACTTAACCTGGTCCATAAACAACGTTCTGTCCATAGCATCCATAGACTGGGTCATTATTGCAATGTCCTCTTTAGACAACATTCCAATAGGTTTGTGGTACTTGCGTAGGTATGCGTGTATAATCTTTCTAAACATCTCCTTCTTGTACCTCTTCTTCTTAATCCTGTCTATTTCTTCAACTCTTACTTCTTCCCTATATGGTTCTTCCTTGAGTAGGTCATTTAAGTCCCTCAACTCTCTCCACATCTTAGTCTCTTGTAGTTAAAAACTCTTTTAATTTCTGTACCATCTCTAGGTCTACGTGATGTTTCTCTAACCACTCTTTGTCCTTCTTCCATACCTCTGTAGTTAGACCCTTCTTAACTAGGTATTTTCTAATCTCTTCTGGAAGTCTATACATAGGGTAAGCTCACATCTGTGCTTCAAATACAATTCTTCACTTTGGCTTTGTAATCTCCGTACCTCAAATTGTTCCCATTACGTCTCTCTGTTGAATTTTCTTAACCTCTTCTTTAACCTCTTCCATTACTTCTTCCACATTTACTTCTGGTTCTAATTCTACTTCTTTTACTTCTTCTACTTCTTTAACAGCCTTAGGTTTTCTGTTGATTGTGATTTTCCTTTTAGCTCATTTAGCTTTAGTTGGCATCTTAATAACATTAATAAATAAATCTGATTTTAACCAAGCCCATTACTAGTGTCTATGGATTGCATTCCACTGACATTTAGACTGTCATCCTTCCTAGCATTCATCCTGCTTCCAGCTGACATTCAAGTTCAACTGTCTAGATTATTAACAGTGTCGTAATTTATATTAGTTAATGGGTTGTTATTCTCTCAAGCCGTCTGGAAATCTGTTACCTTTGGCTGTGCTGCCATATTCATTTCCTCCTTTCATAATCATTGACTAACCATATATTGGAGTGCCTGGATGGCTCTGAATTTGGCATCTGTGTCTTCTGCTCTATTATAGTACCATAGTCTCATCTGTACGTTACAGTTGACTGGTATATAAATAGAAACATTCTGATTAAGTAGAAGAACGTCTTGCTTGCATTGGTAGTCTTCTGGAGACATCTCAGTTATGCTGTCAATCTCGCTCTCATCTAGTCAGTTATAATATGAAATAGCTCTCCTTATATTATTAAGTAAGAATGGTGGCGTTCTTGGGTCACTCACCAACATATTATACTGTTCCATATAAGCAGCCTTCTTCTCTTGGTATATGATGTCCTTGAGAATTGGGTCTACTACCATTAATGCGAAGTCTCCTCTAATGTCCTTCTTAGTTATTTTCTTATATGTTCAGCTTAATCAATTATTTGTCTTTCTGATTACCTTCTTACTAGAATTTCTCCAGTGGTATAACATAAAGTCTCTATATAATTCTGCAAAGTCTTTAGTTCAGTAACTTAAAATCTGGTTCTGTAATGATGTAATCATATTAGCATTAATCTTCTGGATTTTACTTGCTGTAGCTGTGTTAGGGTCACTATTACTAGACAGTCCTAATCATTGTGCTGTAGCGTTTGTAAAACTCTCTGCTAATGCTTTGTTCTTAATCATACCAAGACTATTATATAAGTCTGTACTTATTTGTGTCTGTGGTAATTCATATACCATAGAACTAATAGGCTTAGTAATGTCTCTCATCTTAACAGGGAACCATCTGTTCTTAATACTCTGATTTTTCAAAGTATTTATATTGTTCATAAACACTTGTTCGTCTATGAAGATGTTTCCTCACATAGCTTCTCTAGTAACCTTGATTTTGTATAGGTTCAAGAGTAATTGCTCAGTTCTGTGTCCGTCCTCTATAATATTAACTAATGATGTTCCCCACCAATCCTGTGCATCGTACGCAAATCCATAAACAGCAATAGGAATTATATTGTCTGTCTCTGGCACGTCATAGATGTCCATTATTTGGTCACACAACATAAGAACAAGGTATAACTTATTCTCCTTAGTGTCCTCATCATATATATATGTATAGTGGTAGTGGATTGTGTAATGTCCTGTACTAGAATTATAACAAGTACATATGTTTCTTAGGAAGGCATCCTGTGTAGTTAATCCATCAATATAGGTGTCATAATTTCACATAATCTGTTCTTTGAACTCCTTATTGGCACTAACTGGAAGTTCCTCTAGTTGTTTGTATGTTATAACTCTGTCAAATCCAAAGAATGGGTAATTCTTTACTAATAAGCTACCATCATTATATGGGTAAACAAATCTAGGGTCTATTCTCTGAATTGTTGGAACATTCTTCTTGTTGTCATACCCACTAAAAAGAAAGATGGCCTTTCAATACTTACAGATGTCCTCTAGTCACATATACCTGTCAAAAGCCCAGTTCTCATTTACATAGTCTGTTTTATACATCTCTGTAAAGTTCCTTGCTTCCATTTGGTATAGAACGTTTTCATCCTCTCGTGAAACATCTGGTTCGTTAATTATACAAGTAGCCTGCATTGTCCTGGAAACACTCCAGAAAATCTGACTTCTTAATAACTCATCGTTCCTTTTAGTTGAATATATGTCCTTCTGAGACATAAAAAGAGAGTTTTTAGAACGGTTAGCTTCATAACCGTGCCTATACTCTCATAATATTTTCTGTCTTAGTTCTTCGGTTAGTTTTACCATTTACCTTTCTATTGAAGTTAAATAAGCACTTATTCACATCTCATCATCATAGAACCTTAAGTAGGGGTACATTCTCATAATCATCGTGTCTAATAAGTCTGGACTTCTTCCAATCCTTTCCTTCATCTTGTCCTTACTCTCTATTCTAGTCTTACCGTCCACACTCCTTTCATCTATATAGACATTCATCATCTCCTGTGTTAATATTTCCCAGTCCTTCTCAGCATCTAAATGCTCTCGTTTAATAGCAATCTCTCACTTCTGTACCTTCTCCTGTAATAGGAATGCACACTGTGACTTTAGATTAGCATAATTAGCCTTCGCACCAGTCTCTACTGGTCTTGCATTATTCACAAACCCTGTAGAATACTCTATTCCATCAACTACTCATCATCCCACACCATCGGCATCTATTATAATATTATGTGGGTCAATCTCGTACTGGTTCTTGATTAATAGAATAGATGTCTTAATCTCTTCTACGCTAGATTTGGCATAAGTCCACACTCTAACTCGTGTATTTCACCTTCGTAGACTTATTCTAGTTGTGTCCCTTCCAAACCTTGCCACATCACAGACTAGGAAGTATGTGTCTCCGTAACTTTCGTTAGTCTTTAGCCTACTTATGTCTCCCTGCTTGAACAACATCCATCCACTGTCATCAAAGTCTCGCTTTCCATACAATAACCTATTCTTAGTGGCTGGACTGGCTCTCATCAGATTGTCTATATAACCCTGGTCTATGAACGGATTGTCAAACACCAATGCTGGTATATAGATTGCTCTGTCTCCATCCTTATGTTTACCTAAGTAGTACCTCTCGTAAACGTGTCACGGATTAGGGTTAAATGTTTCCAATACCTTTCCCAATATTCCATATTCAGTATTCTTATACCTTCAAACTCTCGTCTGTAGTATTTCTATTCACTCCAATGGACATTCGGCACTCTCTTCCACAAAGGCACCAGTAAGCTCTAAACTTCAGAACCTATTGTATAGAGGGTCCTGTGGTAGGTAACATCATTCCCTTAGTAAGATTACACTGCCGTTAGGAAACGTTATGACATTAGAGACATTATTTAATTTACCTCTCATTTCATAAGGCACATTACAGATGTTGTAGAACTTCTCTAAGGAAATAACTGTAGTCTGCTTTATGTTCTTGATTGTGTCTCTAACTAGAGCATACCTTACTCAAGGGTACTCATTACACATCCTTCGCAACCAGATTGCTCAGAGAAAACTTTTCCCACTTCCTGCTCATCCTCAGTAACCAATGGCTGTATGGTAGTCATCCATCATATACTCAAAGGCTTCCTGCTGTTTCGCTGACAGTTCAATCTTTACATCTGGCATAATATTCTGTGAGTGGACAAAAATAAAATTATTGTTTATATTTGTTTTTCATCTTCTTTAACAAATCTTCATACTCCTGTTTCTTTTTAGCTCTGTATTTCCTCTTCTTTATGGCCTCTTTGGTCTGACTAAGTCATTCTTCATCCTCTGGGGGAATTTTGGCACCAATTCGCTGCTGGAATTCTAGGAGGCTAACCTCTCTAATACTCCATCCTCATTCTCCCAGGGTGTCTGCTTTTCATCTGAGGAACTCGCAAATCATTCATAGGCAGAGCTTGGATTTGTAGATGTCTGAAAGTCATTCTCTTGTTGGTCTGCTCATTCAACCTTCTTTGTGGGAATTAAAGTAAATTCAACTTTCATCTTGTCATTGTTGGCACTGTTCTCTATGGCATTCTCTCAGTACCTGTTCTTCTCTCTAAGTTCTAGAAATCTTAATGCCGTCTTGGCATCTCATTGTCTTATTCTCCTCTGTACTGCTGCACGTGCTACTAGTTTGGGGTATTGTCTGGCTATGTCCATCCTCCTAGCAAAATCTGGATTTTTGTCTCTATGCTTATAATAGGAACTCATACTAATCCCTGCCAACATACACGCCTCATCTATTGTACTGTCTAGTTTTAGAGCTTCCTCTATGATGGCGTATTGCTCTTCTCCAATAGTTGGATTAAGTACTGCAATCTGATTGCTGGCTGGAGTTGGTACCATCTCCTCTACCCCCTTAACCTTCGTTAAGGCTAGTCATTTGACTTCTTCTCATTCTTGCAATGTCATCCTCTAAATAATCTTCTAAAAAATTTTTTAATTCTATATAATATTATATGTTGCTTAACTTTCTTGGTCCTGTCTTTGTCTCTAAACTCAATCTGTGCTGGTGTGTCTATGGCCTTCTCTAGTGACCATCCTAACTCATTAACCCTCTGTCTAAAGGTTGAATAATTTACCCAATGCTCGTGTTGACGATGCATTTTGTTCTTGTGTACCTTCCAGGCATATGAAAGACTGACTGGTAGGGTAGTGTTAATCTTCTGTCCTTTTGGCATTTTTCTATAATTAGAAAATAAAAACACTTAGTTAGTGCCTCTTAATGTACTCATCTCGTGTCTTCCTTCGGTTGCGTTTAGGTTTCTGAAAATTCTTCTCCTTTCGTAACTTTTCGTTAGTTTTGATTAAACGTGGAACTATGATGGCTAAATCATACTCCTTATTAATATTATATAGACTATACTTATTTGACTTGTTATGAAAGAATTCATAAACTAGTTTACTTAACTTGTCTAATACATCTGGTCAGTATTTCTTAACCAGATTTTTGTCATAAGTTTGGTTCGTTCTCTCTTTGGCCTCTACGTTTCATCTGGGTCAAGTAGTGAAATTACAAGTATGACATTGTGCATTAATGTTCTCTTCTACTAAACACATATTAGTGAACTTACGTGAGTACCTATGTCATCAAGCTAACTCTCACCATTCACATAACTTATTACAACTTATGCATCTTCACCACCCACTTTTGTCTGTGTCCCTTAACCTACTATTCTCCTGTGCTAACTCCATAGCAAACTCTAGTGGCTTAATCTTAGGACCCTCACTCTTATACACTCTCTTTGGCTTATTCTCAAACTCCCTAATCTCATTTAAACATCTCCTCTTATATTCAGCCTCCTTCTTCTTTATATAGGCAGCTTTCTTCTTCTCATTCTTCTCTACTTCATAATCCCAATACTTTTCAATAGTCTTCTTACGATTGGACAATAAAATAGAAAACTTTAAATCAGCTTTCCTTTTCATTTCACTAACCTTTAAGTCCCACTTCTTCTTAATACTCTCTTTACTTTTCATTAAGAAAAAAACTCTACTAGTAAATAATCACTAGAGAGTTCTCTAATAAGAGTTTCTTTACAGCTTTATTGTTTAATAAGAGAAATTATAAAAAAATCAAGTCTTTTTTACCTACCATTACAAATCAATTTGTACTAGAAGGGTAAATCATCTGGACTAAATTGAACATCTGTGTATGGTTTTCATTGTATTCGGTACTCAAATTGTGACTTAGTCTGTGTGGGACAGCATTTACGCTGAAACATATAATCCCAGCATCTCTTGGTAATCCCCATAATCTGAGCGTCTCTCTCAGCCTCTAATTTCTCATAAGCAGCATTAGCTTCATCTAACCATTCCTTATACTTCTCCAATTCTTCATTTAATCTCGCAATCTCTCCGTGAGCCAGAACCTTCTCTCCCATCGCCCTACTAATAAACTTTAAGTCAGACTTCTCTTCTTTCTCCTCCCCATCTTTAACAATCAAATAATACACTCAATCTCATCTCCTAATCTCCCCACGCTTCTCCATCCTCTTGATTAAATTCCTGTCATTGCATTTCCCCAAGTACTCCAAAATCTCTCACTGCGTCCTAAACTCCATCTCCATCTTATTCTAGTAATTTATATAAAATGTGACATATGTCACACTCTTTTATACCAAAAAAAATATAGATTGCAAGCACAAATGTCACACAAACGTCACACTAATTTTCCCCAGAAAAAAATTCAGACATCACACAAATGTCACACAACCGTCACACATACGTCACAAATGTCACAATTATGTCACATTGATGTCACACAAATGTCACAAAAATAGCGAAGCATATACATAGCGATTGACCTCGACAGCCGATTTGGTGGCTACCCCCTTTCATTTCAATCCTGGCTTCTGGACTAGTTTTTCATCCATCCAGGCGACCATCCAGGAAATGAAATTGAAAATTGAAAATCTGGATTGAAAAATAGTACTAGTTTATGCGTAGAAATACCAGTTTATACCGTTGCATATATGAAAATCTGACTAGTTTATAATTGCTTGTGGTATATTGTAGCTAGAAGGCTTTTTTAGAAGGCTTTTTAACATAAACAAGCAACACGCAATACATTAAAGTACATAGTACTAGCAGGATTGACTAGTAGGATTGACTATTGACTTGCATATTGCAGGATTGACTACTGACTAGCATTGACTGACTACTGACTATTGACTGTAGACTATTGACTAGTTATTGTATAAGTAGGATGCTGGAAGGTATAAAGTTATAAAAAAAATCTGAATTATACCACGTTAGACTAGTTATTGACTGGCTTTTGACTGTTTTTGTAATTTATTGCATATTTTTGGATGCAAAATTTAAACTAGCAGGATTTTTGAAGGCGATTTTTGGATGCTCTAGAGACTATGAAATACCAATCCAGAAGCTGTAAAAAAGATTTTTTTGTATTTCTCTTGACATTAAAATACAGAAATATATACTAAAGGCGTAAATGAAGGCATAAACTAGCTATTAGACTAAACGCTACAGGATTAGCAGTTATGAACTGGAGTTTACTGGTGAATAGACATTCATTACCTATAAACGGACATAGTGGATGTATAAACAAAAGCAATACAAAACTACTACTACAGGGATGCGTAAAGTATACGTAGACTTTACAGGAAGGCATCATCAATATTTCACAGTACAAGGCAAGTCTCACTGGAGTTGCAAATACTCCAAATCCAACACAAAATGGATTGACTGAAAGCCCTATGTAAACTTGCAACTGGCAAGTGGAAGGGAAGGCAAGTAGGTATTACCTGGTGAAAATCCAGGCTTGAGAAGTACAGTAAAATCTGATTTAAAAAGCTGATTTTATAGGATTGGTATTTTTTACCCTTAAACTATATACCAGATGAAAAACACTACATATACATTCTATATTGGATTAAACGACCAATATACAAAAAAACAAGAAATCTGAACTATTGAAGCTTTTAAACTAGCGACTAGAATTACTATTGACTATTTCTGATGATGAACTATTTCTGAAGCTGATGGAATTTATACGCACGACAACGGCGAAATCGTAATTGAGAAAACATTGAGAATTGAAGTATTGACTACTGAAAACGTAAACAAGTATATTGAAGACTTGAAGAAGACTTTTAACCAGGAGAGCATCCTAGTTAAGAAGTCAATTGAAGACTGTGATTTTCTTTAAAATCCACTTGCAACCAATCCTATAAAATAGGCTTTTTGAAGCCGATTTTATTCTTTTATACTTGCAACTATGAAAAACAAGTTATTGAAAACTCGAACTAGCAACGAGTACAACTGATTTAAATGTATTGCTAGAATTTATGAGACTGGACTACTTGACAAGGTATTCACAGTCAATGCGTATGTATGTGATGCTTCTACTTGAAGCCGTTTAAGTAAAGTACACAAGTATACATACAGAAACTTAACTCTAGACCGTATAATTGAAGGACTAGAAGAAATAAACAAAATCCAATAAAAATCTGATTTTAACCTTTAAACTATTTCTACAATGAATAACTACTATTGACAACAGTACGCAAGTCTACTGGACTATAAAGATTTGCTTTATGATTACGTAGAAAACCTGGATGAAAACTCTGAAGAGTACAAAAAACTAGATGATTTAATCCTAGACATCCTAGACATCCAATGCTACATAAACAACGCTTTTGAAAAACTGGAAAACTATAAACAAAAACTGGAAAAATTTGAAGTGGAGAGGTATTTCTAACCTCTCCTATTTTAACTCTTAACTATTTCTACAATGGAATTGACTTATAAACAACGCTTGCTAGAAGATGCACGAACTGACATAATCCAGTCGGCAACTAGCATCTGATGGCTTATTCAAAACAATATTTCTGGAAGAATTTGTACTAGTAGACCAGATGAATTGACATTTGAACAACAGGAGAGACTTATGAAGCTTGAGACTGAAAAAATAAACCAATTGAAAAAAGAACTTGCGTATTAAACGCTTTTTAACCCTTAAACTTATTACAAATGAAAATCGAAAAAACCTGGCATTTCTGAAGGATTGAAGCCGTAAATGGATGGTACAGAAATGCATCTTGAACTAGTGAAGTTTGTGAACTATTGCTAGACAATTACCATACAATCTGATGGTGAAAATACCATCGAATAAACAGACCACGACAACGTTATGACTATGAGATGGCTTTATATGATGCATACCATAATATGCTAGACCGTATAAATCGAAGACAATATGAAGAGTTATTACCAGACATAAACGAAATAAGAAAAACACTAGACTTGATGAAGGATTATAAACGAAGCAACTGGAAATAATTAAAATCCCAATCCCATCGCTAGCTGAAACTGGCGATGGAAATTGGAGTTTTGACTGATGAAACTCCAGGTTGCAAGTAGGATTAAAATCCACATTCAATCCATAGCTAGAGGCCAACTAGTTATGGATGAAAATGAGGCTTTTGAACCTCGTTTTATTCTTTAATCTATTCGGATGACAAAAGAAGAGATTTACCACTTATTAAGGCAACTTGCACGTAGTCAATGATGCTGGTGAAGATTGCTTTATGACTGGCAAGAAAACGGATGCACGGATGAAGCACTAGAAGAGCTTGAAGCGATGAACTTTAAGACTTGACTAGACTTAATCCTATTTCTGGAAGGAAATGCATAAACAAAAACAAAAAAATCTGATTTAACCCTTTTAACCTTTAAACTATTTCTAAAATGCAAAACTTAAGAAACTACTTAACTGAACGCAACTATTTATATGGTATGTGTCAGATGACAGGTTATATGCCAGAAAACGAAGACCTGTTTTATAAATTGGATGGAGAAAACATCCAGGAACTTTTTAACAAAACAAAACAACTCTGGAAGGATGACAAGAAAAGCTTTATAAAAGCTTATAAGTACATAACTGAATTGGAGATGTTTATAAACTGGAAGGGATGGATGTATAACGACTACCCAGATTTAGTAGATGAAAAGAACAATAGTAGAACCTTCTGAAAAGTACGAGAAAAGATGCACGACTTCAATTGTGGAAAATTTGATTATGAAACTGAAGAATGAAAATACTATTTCCAGACTATTGACTAGTCTGGAATAGTAGACCTTTTAACCCTTTTACTTTTTAACCTTTAGAAAATGTGGTGATTATGTATTTGAGCTTTAGTCTCTAGCTTTTTATTTGTGAGTACGGCTGACAATAAAAGCAAATGAAAACTGAATGATGCAATGCTGTTTATATTTCTAGCTTGCATCCTATGAATTTTATTTCTTAACATTTAGGAAAATGGAAAAGCAAAAATCTGAAGTCAAAATGGAGAATGAGTTTAGAATTGAAGGCGTAAAAACCTTATGAGAACTACTCCAGGATTTGATTGAAAAAGAAGACAAGTGGTATTCACTCCACGAGTTTTTACTAGAAGCAAATGAGTATGAAAGAAAAGACATTGAACATAAACTAGCAGAAGCCGATTATAAACAATTTTATGAGTTTATGGATGCTTATAGTTTTGTAAGTAAGGATGAAGTAAATATGGCTTGTCAAAACTATTTTGAAGCTACTATGAATAGAGCAATAAGTATGTGAGAATGTATGGACTTATATGAAGTTGCCGATGACTACGTACAAGAGAGAAATCTGAAATTTGATGATGAAGATGAAGAATATGAAAACCTACCTTTTTAACCCTTAACCTTTTTCAAAATGAGTATAATAACAGACAAAACTTGTGAAGCGTTTAGAAATACTAGACCAATTAGGATTTCTAACTCCGAAGTAAAGATTGAACCATCTGGAAATGCTTATTATAGACTATTTGGAAATCTGATTGCACTCTATTCACCTAGAGCAAAAGAACTAACCATTAGAGATTGTGGATGGCAAACACAAACCACAAAAGAAAGATTAAACTGAATACTATTGGAATTTGGATTATGAAGAATAGTACAAGAAAAGTGAATTTGGTATTATGCAAACCAGGACTGAAAAAAGAAACGAAACTGACAAATGTTTTTTAACTTTTAACCCCCTATAAAAATGACTGGAAAACAATTAGAAGAATTTAGAAAACAAGCAAAATGGTGAACCATTGCTTATGAAGAAGCATCCTGTAGAAGTATGATTAACAGTTGCTTATGTTATTGAAGCAATTTTCTTAACTCACACTATAAGGATGACTATATAGAAAAACTAGGAGAAGCTAGAGTTTTAGAATTATACAATGAACAAAAAGCTGATTTTGACAAGTCAGTTGTGAAATACTGTGTATATACAGATTGAGAAGGATGTACGTATAACTCAATTAAATGGCGAGATGAATAGAGATGAATA
This sequence comes from Methanobrevibacter sp., assembly GCA_017652345.1. The sequence goes on along the minus strand of JAGCBE010000341.1, from coordinate 19,045 downwards.
AACCTTTAACCCTTAACCCTTTTCTAAAATGAAAAAAGACCGAGAACTAAACCAGGATTGAGACTGGTATAAGGATGAAGACAAGGCTTGACTTGTTATAACTCCTATGTGATTTTGTATAATAAATCGAACAGATTGAGCTTATAACCAGATGGTACGAGACATAAATCTGACTGGAGATTACAATCTGGAGAATAAGAAATACATACTTGAAAAGAAGTATGAAGAACTTGTGAAATTAAAATCTACTTTTAACCTTTAAACTTTATAAAGATGCAAGAACAAAAAAGCTATTGGTGTTATTATGAAGCTGAAGAGCGAGACAAGAATAACATCCCAACATTATTTTATTTTGCGAAGGAATACAGATTAACTGAAATTGACTTTACGGATGAAGATGATGACCAACTAGGAATATTTGTAAGGCAACGGAAGGATTTACCAATGAAAGTGAAGGATGAGAATTGAAAAGAACACGAGATGAAATACTGAACCTTATACTTAACAGATTGATTAAATCTGATTGAAGTATTTGAAGGCTGGTGAGAAAAAGAGTTTTCAGACTGGCTATTCAGATGCGAAGAAAAAGCTTTAACCCTTAACCAATTATAAAAATGTCAATGTGAGTATGTCCCAACTGTGGAAAGATGAATTTAGACTATGAAAAAGTCGAGTTTTACGATGACCAATGCTTCTTCCCACGAGAATGTAGAGAATGCCACGCACTTGGAGAAGAGTGGTATGCAATGGAGTTTATTTGACACGAGAATGTCAATACAGAATACTGTTTACCTAATAACCAAAATGAAAAATGACAGTAAGAGAATTTACAAAAAGACTTCAGAGACTAGACCAGGATTTAGAACTGGAACTTGTTTTGAGACACAAATGAGACAGTGTAAAGCTGGACTGGAGTTATATGAGTGAAGATGATGAAACAGCCACAATCGATTTTGTAATCGATGAACCTTTAGATTTTAATCCATTAAAAGATGACTAGAGAAGACTTTGTTTATGCATTAGAAAATGAATGACTTATTAACTGTGTTAGAGATGAACACAACAACATCGATTTAGATGCCACAATAGAAAGCACAGACTTTAGAACTGGATGCCGACTACATTGAGAGTGGCTAGACTTGAGAACTGTGTATAGGATTATACACGAACTAGGTTGATTTGAAGATTTTTAAATTGACTATTAAATCTGAATTAGTATTTTATTTACATTTTAACCCCTAAACTATGAGTAAAGAAATGAAAATGAAACTACCACCAAATGAAAACTATTTTCTATTTGAAGATGATGAAGACAATAAAATCCTGGTGAAATGAAAAGGAAATAAATCTGAACTAGTGGATGCTTTTCTAGATGAATATACAAAGCTACTAGATGAGAGTTATGAACCAGATTGGAACTTGGATTTCTACGATGAACTAGGAGACAGATTGGAAGGAAGAATGACCATCCAGATTTTGGATTGCTACAGTTTATAGGAATATGAAAAACCAGGAACTAGTCCTGGCTTCTCTAACCCTTAAACTTTTTCCAAAATGAAAAAGCAATTAACTTATATTTTATTTCGATTAAAAAGCAAGACTAATGAGAAAAACAAAGATTAGTGATGCACAGCTTTTTGAATTAAGAGACCATAGAGACAATACCAGTTGAGAACTAATTAAAGTTTATACACCTTCTCAATTGAGTTTTATGGATTGAGTGGATGAGAGAACTGTGAAGACTAGCTCTAGGTATTTGCCAGTAAGAGTTGACAGTTGACCAGCTTTATACAGGTATAAGACAGGAGACAATACAAAACCATACAGAGTTATGTATATAAGACTGGATGAAATTAGAAGTTTATATAACAGAAGGACTGGTAAGAAACTAGTTATAAGACTTTAATTAGTAAGATTGGAGTAAGTAAATGGATGTAAGATTTGTTTATTTATTTTCTAATTACTACTAAAATGAAAATAACTAATGAATTATTACTAGAACGATTGAAGCATCTGGAAAACAAACAATATGCTTCTAATACCATTGAAAACTATTTTACTGATGTGAAACTATTTCTAGAATTTATTAAGTCTGATTTAACAGTGGAGACTGTTGTCAGTGAAGATTTGACACTATTGGAGATTGAGAAGTGGAAGAATGTGTTAGGTGAAACAATGACACCTAAAACTAGTATTTACTATGCCATAAGACCTACGCTTTCTCAACAAACAATACAGTCTAAATTAACGGCTATAAAATCCCTTCTAAAGTATATGAATTACTTTTATGATGAAGGAGTAGATTATAGGAAAATAGAAACAAAAAGAATAAAATCTGATTACATTGAATGTCTGACTGATGATGAATACCATACGTTTTTCAATTTCATTTGAGACTACGAAAAGTACAGGATTAACTCACTAAGGATGCAATTGCTAGTGAACATAGGTTATACTAGTGGATTGAGATTGAGTGAGATGCTTGCACTAAAAGTAGACCAGGTGAAACAATGAGAAACCAGAATAACAGGGAAGTGAAACAAAACTAGGCGAGTATTCTTTACACCTTCATCCGAAGAGTTATTGGAGAAATACCTAGAAGAGAGAAGCAATCCTATACCACGAACTGGTATAGTTGAAGCACCTTCAGATTTTGTTTTCATTTCTCATAATAGTGGTTATGATTATGGAAATCCTATAAAGAAGAATACCATATGTGAAAGGATTAAGAAGTATTCAGATGAACTAGATTTAGGAAAGAGAATTACAGTACATTCATTGAGACATTCATATGCTACAAGATTACTGGAAAGCTGAATGAACATAAGGGAAATCCAGGAATTACTAGGACACTGTGATTTACAAACAACTCAAAATTATTGCCACGTTTTAAAGTCAAATTTGAGAAGTAAAGTAAGTCAAGTTTTCACCTAATGAATTTCCCCTTGACATTCCATTCCAGATTATTACCATATAGTCGTAATCAGAGGGTAATCGAAGTGAGGAAGTCCCCTAGACCTATAAGGTCGTGGGTTCGAACCCCACCACGCCCAATTCATATGAATTGAGGAAAGTCGATTACCTAACAGTAGTCGGCTTTTTTCTTTACAGCTTAACTAGAGAGTAAAAGTCGGCAACTTGATTACAATGGTATGAAAATACGGTGGAACACAGTTAAGAGTAGATTTAATTAGCTGTGGTTGGTATGAGGAAAAGACAGGTTTCCACGTACCTACATACCACCTCAAATCCAATACGGCTAATTAAGTTTACTCTTTTTCTTTACCTGGAAATTTGAGAGCTTAATGGCGTTTTATTTCTTACAGGTAAACGCAAATGGAAAATGTGTGAGGTTCTATAACTAGTGATGTGGATTGAGCTGTTATGGAACAAATGTTATTCACTTATAGTGAAGATGAAAAGGAAGAGCAAAGGCTGAATAAACTGAACGCAAGTTTGGTATTAAAACCAAAATTTATACCAGTCTATACTGGTATGCTTAAGGATTTAAGTTTATTAGAGGCTACCATCTACTGATTTATAGATTTCTTTTTAGAGAATAATGAGAAATTCTATTGCACCAATGAACAACTAGCAGAAATGCTAAACATCGGAACCACATCTGTTTCTAACGCTATGACATCATTAAAGCAGAAATGACTAATTGACATAACTTATAAGATTAGAACTGGTGGTTGAAAGATTAGATTTGTTCGACTTACAAAATCTGTAAGTCAGACTTACAAAATCTGTAAGTCAGACTTACAAAATGTGGTCTATATAGAGAATAAGAAAATAGAGAATAAGAAAATATATAAGGAAAAGAAAAATTCACCTAGTGTAGATGAACTAGTGGATGCGTATAAACAGGATGAGCAACTAGTAAGAAAAATGGATGATGAATGACTAGTGCGTGAACGAGCAGAATACAAACAAACTAGAAAGAGTACAGCATATAAGACAGTGGCAGGATTTATTCAACAACTACGTGTGTGTATAGAAACTGTGAGATTTGGTGAACCTAGATGAGACACAGCTAAAAGATTTAGATTTGCATTAAATCAATGTATGGAAAGGGACTGGAAGACATTGTATTGGAATGAACAAATCGAACAGGAATACCAATCCTACAAAAGGACTTTAACTACTAACCCTTAACAAAAATGAATGAGCAAACTATTAAACGGTTGGAAGTATACCCCTGTATTAGAGAATGTTCTATTCAGACATTCAATGAGCAGGACAAGAATGAGAAGTCTCAATCTAGAATACTTCCTATGACCGATGAAAATTTGGAGAAGTGTGCAATACTTCAAGACAAACTACCGTATGGAATATACTTCAGTGTAAATCCTATGGAAGAATGAAAAAGAACAAAAGACAGCGTAAAGAAAATACAAACCTGGATTTGCGACATAGACACGTGAACCAAAGAAGAACAATTGAAGCTAATACTGGATGCACCACTACCACCATCTCTAGTAGTGGAGAGCGTACACGGATTTCATCTCTACTACCTAGCAGACAAAGATTTAACTGAAGAAGAGTTTGAGAATGGGAACTGGTGATTAAGAAATTACTACAACGGTGATGCGAAGGTGTGTAGAGACACGGCAAGAGTACTAAGAATACCAGGCTTCTACCACCAGAAGGGAGACAAGGTTATGGTTGAGTACAGGGATGACCTGTGAACAAAGATGAAGTATTCTGTGGAATATATGACTGAAGCATTTCCTAATCAAATGGAGAATACACCACAAATGGAGAAACAAAGAATAGAGTATAACAAAAATCTGAATGAGGGTGATGATTTCTGGACTAGAGCAGGTGAGCTAGACAGTAAGATGATGCTAGAAGAGTTTAGTGGAACTGGATGGATGAACTGAGACAATATAACCTTCAAGAAGAACAGCAGTGGTACAGAACAGATTTATGTAAATGGTAAATGTACTGGATGCTGGATTGACAGAAACTGATTGATTGGAAGTGGAGACAAAGGATGACCAACACGAATACAGTGGCTTAAATGGTATTGAATGATTGACTGGAAGAGACTAGCAGAAGAATTGAAGCACAAACATCCAGAACTAGATGAGAAGAAGGAAGTTAAACTTAACACAAAGGATTTAATATACAATCCAGTTGAGGTGCCAAAGTTAATCAAGCCAGACTTCACCTGGTGAAACAGCCAGCTAGACAATGCAATAGGTAAAATGTCAAAATGACAATTAGTAATATTGCTTGGTGAGACTGGTGCAGGTAAAACAACATTTGCAACATTTATGGCAAGGCACAACAAAGGGTGTTGCTATTATGTACTAGAAGACAGTGTAGAGAATATTGCCAAAAGGTATGCGATGAAGTACGCAGGAATAACCACTGAGGAATACAACAACTGAACCTGGAGTGATTATAAAGAAGAGTTATACGAACAGGGGTATTTAAACTTTAGAAATAGAGATTTGAAGCTAATAGATGTGGGACACAAGATTACCATTGAGACATTAATGTCTTCAATGAAGGAGATGAAAGAATGTGGATGCGACTTGTTCTTCATAGACAATCTAGGATTTATTGTTGGGAATGGAGACAATGAGGCAACTCAAACAGCAGATGTTAGTTCAAAGTTATTGAGCTTTTGTCTGGAACAAAATGTATGTGTTGTACTATTGCACCACTTCAAAAAGAAGTCCACTAGTCTGGACAGAAGAGACATCTCTCAGATGAGGTGAAGTTGAAAACTAGGTGATGATGCATTCACCGTAGTAGAGTATATGAGGGATGATGAGCAAACGTTTTTAAAAGTTTACAAAGACAGAACACGATGAAACTTAACGACCTACGAAATAAGCTACGACAGAGGAGAGTACATATACAAGGGAATATATTGTTAGACTGAGTACTCATCCAGAAAAATTATAGCAAGCTGGGGAAGAAATACGTAGCAAAGTTATACAAGGATGGCAAATTAGTTGCCAGTACGCCAGCAAATGACCTTTCAGATTTAGATTTTACTTTTTTAGAAAGACACCGATGAAAATAAAGTATTTAGACCAATCCTGGCACTATAAACCAGAATATGACATCCAGGATTTTGCCAGGGTGAACTGTATGGATGATTACAATCCAGTTACGGTACTCAAACTTATGAAGGCACTTTACCCTCTTCGATTGGAGGAACAGTGGCCAGAGTATTATGAAGCATTTTATTCTTAACCAATATTAAAATGAGAAAACTCAAAACCAAAGGCGTTGATGCCTTACCAGACAAGTTAGGTTTCCGAACCTATTACAGGGACTGAGTGAAGCTAACTCCAGAAGAAGTTCAAAAGCTGACCTTCGATGAAGTGGCACAAGCTACAGCACCTAGAACTCCAGAGGAATGGAAAGAGTATTACTATGAACAACAAGCCGAACGAGAAATGGAAGAGATGTGGCTTGAAGAACATTCCAATGATTAGATTATTAAACCTTTTATAACTTAAACTTATTCCAAAATGACAGACATTAAAGAAACTAAACAATCAAAACAACTTACAGAGAAGGCTATAGACATAAAGGGAAAGAAATATGTCTTAGTCTCAGACAGGGTATTATACTTCAATGAGACATACCCTAATGGTTCAATCGTTACTCAAAGGATTATGACTGAAGAGACTTGAATAGAAATATTTAAGGCAACAGTAACTCCAGACTGTTCTCATCCAGAACGCTACTTTACAGGTTATAGTCAAGCTAGATGGTGAGATGGATTTATAAACAAAACTAGTGCATTAGAAAATGCAGAGACTTCAGCTACGTGAAGAGCCTTGGCAATGATGTGAATATGAGTAATCGACAGCATTGCTTCACTAGATGAGATTAACAAGGCTGAGAATACAGCAAAAACACAAAAGAAATCATATGTAAAAGAAAGCTGGTTCCAGGCAGCGATGAATAACTTAGACTTCATTAAGGGATGTCTAGATGAGGATGACTTCATTAACAAGATTAAGAACAAGTACGAGATGGATGAGCTACAAGAATGACAACTCCGTAAACGCTACAATGACATCGTAAATGAGGCACAGGATGATTTACCGTTTAATTAGAAAAAATGTTAGCAATTTTATGATGAGTTTTACTAGGTACTCTTGTTACCAAACCACTGGATTATGGGTTCGACTATAGTCCAGTGGAACAAGTGTCCACTCAGACAATACACCACTCTGGATTTTCATCTGGGGACCGAAAACAACTGGCAATTCAGAAAGCATACGATTTATGATGAATAGAATTTGTTACGATGATTGAATGTGAGAACGGAAACCGAAGTCCAGAAGCTAGATGAGACCACGGCCACGCCTTTGGCTTATGTCAGATGAATGACCGTTACCACAAAATTCCAGATGAGTATTTCAACTCACGAGAGTTTCAACTAGAGTATTGTTATGAGAAGTGGAGTACTTGAACTAGATTTTATTGACCAGACCGTAAGGTGAGGGGAAAGAAATGTAAAGACTATGTTTTAAATAGATTTATTATTTGATGAAACGAGAAGAAGACATAGAAATAGGAAAGAAAGCTGAATGGGAAGTGGCATACATTCTCTTAAAGAGAGGAAGGGTTATTAACATCCATATGCCACCAGGAAACTTTCCATACTACGACATACAAGTAACCACCGAAAAGAATGAACAGACTTATGAGGTTAAGGTTGACAGGTTGTGGATTAAATCTACGGAGGTAGGAATAGAATATGAGAAAAAATGAAAGCCTACAGGAATAGCAATAACTAAAGCTGACTATATGGTTTATAAGCTAGGGAATAGTTATTGGTGTGCTAATAGGGCGAGACTAGTCTCACTACTAATGAAATCTCAAACCAAAAGAGATTGTGTAGGATGAGATGATGGGACAACCAGATTGTGGGTTATTCCAGAAAAAGACTTTTATTCAGTAGCTTATAAGTTATGAGACAGTTACTTAGAATTACAATCCTAGTAATATTGCTATTCATAGCACGAGTGTTGTTCAAGACATTTGTTTACTAGTGAGGATGGGAATGCCAGTCGCCACAGGAATGGAAAGGATGCAGGGTAATCTATACAGAAATGTATAGAGGGGTTTGAATGCCTTCATTAAGTCCCGACTTACACCACCTTGTAAGGAAAAAATAGAATAAAGAATACAATGTTCAATACACTTGGCTAGAGGTGGCTAGCCTTTCAGATTTATTTAACCTATTAAAAAATGACAGAAGAAAGCTGACAAGTATTAACATACTTATGAACACGAGGTGATTATACTATACTCACACAATGAGAAGAAAACATAGTAGCTACATCTGATGAGAATGGGGAGTGGTATGCTGTAATGAATGCTTGAATGTTCCATAAACAAACTCACATCTGTAAGGATTGGAGAAGTTTATGGAGAAAAATAAGGCACAACAAGGAGGCTAAGAGGCTATGTCAGATTTTTAATAGAGAGTTTAAGTAATCAGATTTATATTTTAATTATTTACAAATGGAGAAACTTATAGAGTTATTGAATGAGTTTGACAAACCACTCGGGTGGTATTATGAAGATTGAGTTTTAGATTGTAAGCTAAACTTTTATGAGTATATAGCTTATGAATGGGTATGCTCAGCTCGTTATTGATTTATTGAATGGTTAGTAGAGAATGAAAAAATAGACTTTAGTAAAGTAAAAGAAAAAATCTGATTAGAACGAGAATTATATGACAGAATGTTGTATTGGTATAAAGAAACAGATTTCTTAATTATGCTACTAAGCATACAAAATGAGCCTATTGAATTCCTTATAAGTATTCTGAAGTAATCAGACTTTTATATTATTTACCCTTAGAAAATGAGAAAAAAGAAATCTGACCAAAATGCAGTAGCAGAATTAACACGAGAGTGATTATATAAAGAGAATAAATGGCTTTGGGAAGAAAATAGAAAGTTGAAAGAGAAACTAAGTAAAATTACTATGGTAGCTGATGATGAGAAACAGAGTATAGAACATATATTGGAGTTAGAAGAAGAAAATAAAAAGCTGAAAGAATTAGTGAATGAAATACATAGGGACAAAGAGCATATTCTATGAGAAAAACTAATCTTACAAGAAGAAAATGAATACCGAAAGAGAATAGCAGATGTAGTTCCAGAATGAAAGGGACATATAGCAGAGGAAACTATACAAGATTTACAAGAGGAAAATAAAGGTCTTAAAGAGGCTATGAAAGAGTTAAACAACTATAATAAATTCCGAATACAAGAGAATAAAAAGCTGAAAGAAGAACTAAAGAAGTATAAAAAACTCCACAAGTATTCTAACTGAGAGCTACTAACTTATAGTGGGGACTAATCAGACTTTTATATACATATTTATATACTTATGAGGACTAATTGTGTAAGATGTGGAATAAATATACAGGAATGACTACGATGTAAGAAGTGTAGAGAAAGAGTGAACGAAGAGTTGAGAGGAGAGGTTAGTCGTCCGTATGAATACTACTTCAGACATCATTTAAAGAGGCAAAGAGCCTTAGACAAAAAAGCAAGAGAATTATTCTGAGAGTTATGAGAGTTTGGTTCTTGAAAAACTATGAACCGAACGCTTAAATGAGGTTAGATTTTATTTCTTAATATAAAATAAAATGGTAATGATTGAATGTTCTAATTGTGGAAAATTAATTGAAAAGAAATGACAAAGAACTATGTGTATACGCTGTCGTAATCTAGCAGACCACATAAGGCAAGAGCAGATTAGACAAAGTGCTGAGTTTAAAGAAGTAGCAAAGATTAAAAGACAAGCAAAAAAAGAGGGACTGTTATAGTCTCTCTTTTTATACGAAGTGCTTTATATTTAAGAATTAGCACTAACTATTCAAGGGTAACTCCTCATTCAATTCTGGGTACTCTCTACGACATACTTTACTGAAATCCTCAATGGCTTTTTGCATAGTGGGTGTTTCATTAGGGTATGTCTTTTTTAATTCACTCAAAACTAGTAGGTACCTATTTTTCCTTTTTAGGTATTCTGGGTCGTCTTTAGCTTGTTCCTTTTTGAATGGTAACCAATACCTTCGGTTAAACATAGAACCACTGTCTAGTAGGAAAGAATAAGTTACATAAAATCTGCTTTTTAATCCTTTTCCATCATTTGTCCTCCGTGAGTTTACAAACCATAGTCATCCTTCATCCCATCCTACACAAGTAATAGCGTGTCCTCCAGTTCTGTCAGCCACCTCTACGTATGTTTTTAATTGTCACGCACTTAACTCATTCCGTGTATTAGCATTACCTCTCATACACCACACAACAGGATTTCCATTATATATGTAACGCTTAACTCTTTCTATTCATTTATTCGTTGTAGCTCGGTTGTCTACACAATAACCATCTATTTCACTCTCTCATCCTTCCTCGTTGTTTATTTTCATTTTGTATGCCGTACTAACTGCCTTTTCTACATAATCTCAACTGTCATTTATGTCCTTAAGATTGTGTCCCATCTTTGTTCGGAGGTCTTTCCGTGAAGGAGTAATCAGATTACTAGTTATTGGTTTAACTCACTTAGCTTTAACCTCTAGCACCTGTACTCCGTGACTAGTGGCATTAGATGTACAAGAACCCCATCCATTCTGGTAATTGGTCTGGTAAATTCGTTCACCTAAAGAAAAAGATTTAGGAAGTTTGATTGACCAATCTAGTTCAATCGTTTCCTCTGCTTTAAAGTCTCTGGCATCGGCTAATTCCTCTGGTAATGTTAGGCAGCCGTTGTAGTGTTCGTAGTCCATTGTTTACTATATTTAGAAATAAATGCTGAATTGTCTATTTTCTCCTCGTCAAAATATTTACGAGAATAAAATTCTGATTTTTTTCCTGTGTTATATGCACTTACAGGTCTTAAATAACCCATAACTCTTGTATAAACCTCACAAGGTGTTCTTTTACTGTTGTCTGTTGTCATTTGTTATTATATTATTCATTTAAAAATGTTGCTGTTAATTTTTTTCTACCATTCTCATCCTTAGTTATGTCTATAATCCATCCACCAATAGTAGAAGGAAACTTGAACCTCTTCGCTAGCATATTAGGTCCCAGAAATGCACCTGGCATAAAACCGTGAATTCATCTATGGAGTGAGTGGATGGCTTGATGGTAATGTCCCAATCAGAATATGTCTGGTTCCTGTCCTGCAGGTATGGCATCTATGTACCTCTGTAACTTATAGTCCTTAGAATAGGCACTACCTCATCCTCAATGCTGTAACTGGATTTTTATTCCATTAATATTAATAGTGGCATCATAGTAACCTAGATTGACTAAATCATCCCTTAACCCCTCTATTGTTCTAGAGACATCAGCACCACTAGATTTTAAATATGATTGGTCGTGATTTCATCAAATAAAGTATGTAGGAACTCAGATGTTAGGGTATTCCTTAACTACCTTATTGACTTGGTCTTCCATTCAGACTTCACTCTGTTCAAATTGCTGTCCTCAGTATACTCCACATCCATCTACTAAATCTCAAGCGTGTAATACACATTCTACTCCTTCACTCTTGGCATCCTCATAGAATTTATTAAGAGCATCCATCCTGGCCTCTTTGGCTCAGATGTGAGTGTCTCCAATAAGTCAGAAGCGTAAATGTCCTGGTTCTCCCAATACCTTGTCTATTTCCTTCTTGGTGTTCTGAGCTATATAGTTTAGCATCTCCTGGACATCCTTGTCTGAATAAGTCTTTAATAAGTCTAATTTCTTTTTGTCTCCTCTAGTTAGTGTGTCTGCTATTCTGCTTCTATATTTCCCTACAGTATGTCTGTCTATACCTAGTTCTAGTCAGATTTGTTTGTCTGTTGTCTCCTCTCAGTAGGAGTTAATCTTGTCTATGAGTTGTTTGTCTAACTTCATTGGCTTATAGAAAAGGAAATAAAAGTCTGATTTATTTTATTATTTTATTACTCTTTCATCGTACCATTCGTATGGGTCATATATGTCCTTACTAGTCAGAGTGTCTATTAACCATTGCTTCACGTCTTGTCTTAAGGCTTTAGAAGAAATATTAACAGTAGTTAATAGTTGCTCTGCAATAAGTTTATTTTCAAATAGCGTATGTATTGCTCTATGTTGGACTTCACGTATTACTTCTATATTCCTAGGGATGTTTGCTCAGCCTTGGCTTTGAGGTAGCAGATGATGCTTGCTCATCAGTATTTCCTTCTTTTCTTTGCTCATCCCTATATTTGTCTCTATAAGTTAAAAGTTTTCGTCTAAATTTAATGTTTCTCCATAATTGTTCTAAATCCTTCAGTCTGTAATATAATCGGTCTACCATACATTCAGTTTAAATAAAAAGCTGACTAAAATTGCCAATATTAATATTAGAACCTTAATCAGATTTCTTCGCATCTTTCCTTTTTATTGTAGTATAAACACCCTCAGCATCAGCTCTATGGTAAAATGTCCTAGCGTAATCCTTATTCAGTGTCCAATTTCCTTTTCAGTCTAAAAACCACATCTGAGTTATTTTTCAGTCTTCACTTACAAACTTCTTGTATATTCAAAAGCCTAAATCGCTTGTGAAAATTCTGTATTTTCGCATTGGTTTATTCCTTAAGAAATAAACTATTTCAATTACTTCATTTGCTGTAATAACCTCTCTAGCATCTCTCTCATATACTGTATGTCCTTCTTAATCTCAGCAATTTCTACATCCAGATGAAATCATTGTATTTCTCTTACGTCTCTCTCTAGTTGGTCAACCTTAGCTTTTAGAGATGTCCAAGCTACTGCCATTCAGACAACAGTAACAACAATACTGATTAATGTCTGAGGGTTAAATATATATTCTAATCGTTCGTTCATTCTTTAATTTCTACTAATGGGTCTGCTTGTGCTTTTCACACCTTTTGACCGAAATAAAAACTTATAACCATTAACATAGCATTATTAAACAAGCTAGTCTCTATTCCATTCAGAGTTAAATATATTGTTTGAAAGGAGAGTACTAGTGTTAGGATTAAGAATACTAGTTTAGTTATACTTGTACTTGTCCAGAACTTCATTTTGATGTTAAGTAATTAAATAAATCTGATTATAATCCAAATCTTGATTTACTAGAGTTATAATAATTAGTTACTTGAGCGTCACTTCGCATTCATTTCTCTAATATAAATTCTCACAAGTAGAAATATGCACCATCGTTAGAGTTATTATAACCTAGCACCATATTACTTCCAGACCTCCTAATGTCTAATCAATTAGTATATGTGTATTTAGTTCAGTTTAAGTATAGGTATACAGTATTTCAGTTTCCAGAGTATGTAATCACAACATTATACCAAGCATTACCAGTAATGTAACCTACATAAGTAGCACTAGAAGAACTTTCAGAATTTCGTTGCAATATTACTTTGTAATCTGGATTTCAAATTATAATAAGGAATTGTCATTGGTTGTCGTTGAGAACTCTAGGATTATAACTTGGTAGTCTATATGTGTTCAACCATATAGAGAATGTAAATGCTGTTCCACTGGGGTTAAAACTCTCAGTTAGTGGACAAGTTATTGTAGAGTTATTTACTGTTGCATAATTACTAGAAATAGAGCTTCAACTTCAAACTACTGCTGTTCCTCATACCTCTCATACCCAACTTCATTTGAATGGGTAATATGCTAAAGTGTTAGTAGTTGGAGTATATGGTCGTTCTGCCTCCTCTCCTATATAAGTATTTTTTAGTTCTGATGTTCATATATATACTCACATTGTTTTGTTTGATTAAATATAAAGGAAATAAGAAATCTGATTAAACTTCTGGTCAAGCTACAAATGGTACACTACTCGCACTAGGGTAAAACACATCATTTACTAGGTCATACATTCAAGCTACGCTGTCTGATTTTCTATAACAAGGGACATAATCCCTTACTAGTGTAAAGCTACTTCCTGTATATATTTTTAGGTAGTATAACTTTTCAGCACTACAACTTTGTAGATTACTTCAATCTGAATTTCCCCTTCAAGCGAAGAATATAAATCCTGTGTTTCAAGCTATTGACCCAGAGTAGCTCTGCGAACTTCCATTCACCGTCATTACACCATTGTTATATTTTACATCAAACTCATAGTCCACACCTGTTGACATTGGGATTGGCTTAAATAGTTTAACTGTATTTCCTGTATTAAAATAACCTCAACCATCAAGTTCTGTTCTCTCAAATGAGTTCCATACTCAATTTGAGTTATAAAAGTAGTTCCCCTCATACCTCAAGGAGGTAGGGTTCATTTTGAACTGAAGTTGTAGGTAGTTGCTACTTATATTTACTCACGTATATAATAACTGTCAGTTGTTTGAAGATGTAGCCGTACTCTCTATATACTCAACCTCTTGGTATGCACTTGGTAGTCTTCAAGTTGGTCGTACTAGATTAGTTCATACATATATTTTGCTTATTTTATTTCACATCTATTCTTAACTTAGAAATAAATCTGATTTCTTTTCTCTTTTTTATATTACTAAATATACCTCTGTACTCGTATAACTACCTAATGCGTCATATTGAGCTTGTGTTCCTGCTCGTATTTTCGTTAATTGAATAGGAGAGGCACTGTCTACTTGTAATCCACTTCCTCCACTAGGATTAGCCCAAGCAGGATTTCCACTTACTACTGTTAATACCTGTCCATTAGTTCCTCCACTAGGTACTCCTGTAGGTACTGTTCATCCATCCTTAATAATCTTTCACGTAGAACCATCAAATACTGCTAAATGAGCATCTGTAGATGAAGCTGGTCCTGTAACATTTCCTGTAGCTCAAGCAGCCCATCCATAACCACTAGAATTTTTAGTTAATACATAACCTGTAGTTCCACTAGATGGCACTTCATTAACTGTAACTGCTCAAGTACTTCCATTAACTGATGTTACTGGAAATGTTATTCAACTCACTGCTGTGTCTACGTATTTCTTAGATGCTGGATGTCAGTCGTTAGTAGGTGTAAAATAACCAGTATAACCAACTCCAGGACTAAGGAATTGTGTATTTCAGTTAGTATGTGTAGTGTCAGTAATTCCTGTTACATTATTTCAAGAAAGCGTTAATTCTATTACATAGTCAACCTGCTGAGTTATTCCAGTTGATGGAATATTAGTATAATTGTCGTATGTTGTATGTATTGTTGTGAATATTGCTTTAGTAGCACTAGTAGCACTTGTTGGCTCTAAGTAATAATCAAAATTACCTGTAACTGTATGAGTGGCTCATCCAGTGTCTACATAACTGTGACTAGTGTTCAGCCTTAAGATTGGTAGCTTTCAAGCTCTATACCAATCCCAAGCTGCTTGTGCAGTAGTTAAATCTGATGTACTAGAAAGAGTAAATAATTTAACATTTCCACTCTCTGCTGCAGCAGCCCAGTCATAACCTGTTGCCGTCTTAGTAAGTACTTGTCCTGTAGTACCTGTGCTTTCTGGCTCAAATCCTGCATCATCCTGCCAGCTATAACCATTGTTTGTCTTCTTAATTACTTGTCCTACACTTCCACTATTTGATGGGTCAAATGCTAATGTGTTGCTAATCTCATCATTAGTTATGTCTATTCCATAACCTGCTATATATGAACTTCCTCATCCTCATCAACTTTCATTAGCCCATTGGTAACCAATTGAACTCTTCTTTAATACCTGTCCAACACTACCTGCGTTCTGTGGACTAAACTCACTTACTGTAACTGCACCAGTCATTCCATTAACACTAGTTACTGCTGCTATTTCGTTACTCCATTCATAACCAGTATTTGTCTTTCTTAATACCTGTCATAATGAACCACTATTAGAAGGGTCAAAAGGTTTAGTATTCTGAATTACATTGTTTACATCTATATTAATTCAAGCTCACGCCGTATATAGCGTTCAGCTTATTACATTATTAGTTATTGTTATTCCTGTACCTGCCGTTAATGCATCCTGTTTTCCATTCCAATAACTCTTCTCAGCAGGAGACGCAAATAGGTGACTTTGTCCTTCAGTTATGTCGTCACTGTCATCCTGTGTTTTGTTGAAATAGTTAGAAAGGTCTACTGTGCTTCCCATACTAATCCAAGAACTTCCATTCCAAGCATAACTTATTCCTGTGTCTAAAGCTAACCATACATCTCATACTTGTTGTCAAGTAGTAGGTAAATCTGATTGACTAGCAACGCTTCCCTTATATGTATAAACGTTAGTTATGTTTGCACTGATTACTCCATTAGAAATAGTAATGTTATTACCTGCCGTTAGAGCATCTTGTTTATGATTTCGGATGTACTTCTCTCCAGTAGTTACCAGACTTTCATCTTGTCCCCCCTGGTCTTCTGGTAAACTCTCATACTCTTCCCAAGGCACATTAACTACTGCTTGATTGTCAGAGTTTAATTGTACTGCATAAGTCTTTCAATTAACAGCACTTGGTGTCTCTGCTGCTACGCTCTGTACTGTATTACTTCCTAACTTAATAACTCATAAACTAGTGGCAGTTGCTACATTTATACTTCATCCACCACCTCAAAACTCATTCCATACACCTGTTCCTGGGTCGTAATATAGCTTTCAGTCGTTAGCATAGATTATTCTAGTGTAGTCTCAACTAGTAGTCTTTCGGTTCAGAATTAATCCATTCTGTTGCCATCAGTCTTCTGCTAAAATTCTTCCAGTAGTAACTCCTACAGGGAAATCATCATTAGGCTGTATTCAGTCTTCTAGTTGTAAATCTACATAGACTTCATTGTCCTCATTTACGTGAATAAGATTATTTTCTTCTCTAAGTAGTAGATTGATTACGTGGTTGTCAGTAATCTCTATTCCTACTCATCACGTATATGGGATTTCTCATTCTTTTATTCTTACTGCCATCTGTTATATGTTAAGTTGTTAAATTATTTTGCCATTTCTCAGGTTTCTCGTGGAAATATATACCAACTGGTTTCTGGTTCATCATCAATCGTTGTTGTAACACTTTTCAATAATCAAGTTAACACTCCATAAGCTGGGACATAAAAATGAGTTGGTATGGTGTCACTAATTCTTAAAATACCTACTCACTGTCCATCTTCTATATAATCAGCAACACTCACTTGTGTTTGAGTTGGATTAATAAATATACACACAGTGTCTTCCACCAATTCACCCTCATTTAGAACCCATACATTATTAGCTGCGTCCCAATTAATTGAGGCTATTCAATGTGGTGCAGATGTTGCACTTATTACATTATTCTCATCTATTATTATATTGTCTCCAGCTGTAAGTAAGTCTTGTTTGAGAGCTAATAAGGCATCTACTTCAGACTTTAAATAAATCTGTTTAAATGTTCACGTTCCATTGTCTATATAGAGCTTTCAGTCATCACAGTAGAATAACTTTATATTGTCTCCACTAGTTGTCTTTGCTACTAGTATAGTTCCTGTCATTCACCATCCATTGTCTGTTATTGCTCTTCATACAGTTACTCATACAGGGAAATCTGAGGTTGGTCTAATCTCATCCCCCAACTGTAAATCTACATAGATTTCATCATCCCCCACGTCATATTCTATTAGGTTGTTTTCGTCCCTTAGGTTCAGACTTATTGTTTTATTTAATTGGTCTACAGTTATTGCTGTTCATCCAGTCCATAACTTCTGACCTTCTACTGCTCTTACTACCATCTTTATTTAGTTATATTGTAAATTATTCTACAGGTTCAGTAGGCGTTTCCGTAGGTGTTTCTGTTTCAGTTGGTGTCTCTGTCTCTGTAGGAGTTTCAGTTTCAGTAGGTGTTGGCGTAGGAGTTGGTGTAGGAGTTTCTGGTTCTACTATTATTCTCTTATTAGAGTAAGCTACTGCCATACCATCTGTAGCTACTACTAACTCTCTCCATACATTTCATTCATATACGTATGCACCTGCTAATGCTTCGTGCCAAGCGTTGTCGTAATAATAAGCTGCTTGTCAGTCATAAGGAGAAACAAAAACTTGACAATATTGTAGCTTAGGTTCTCAAGCCTTTTCTACTCCTACATATATAGGTTGCCATTTAGCTGTGCATAGTCTTGCTAGGTTTGTTGGTTGTACTGCCATCTTAATTTTTGATTAATAAATAAATTAACGTTAATTAACGTGCAACTACTTTAATAACATCTCAAGCCTGTCCCATAACATATGGTCTGTTTAGAGCTTGTACTTGCCTATTCCAAGGTAAATGTAACTCTCCACTAGGATTTAGTGTTATAAAGTCTGCTACGTTTCCATCATTAACTTGGTTCTCTTCAGAATAATCTGAAACTAGAATAGAACCTCCATTGTCCTGGTCTGCCGTTATACATAGACTGTCATACAATGCTCAGAAACCATCTACTAGTTTGTCTCCTGCTGTAATCCTGTCTTCTAACTTGGCTCTTTCTATACCAATGTCTATTGGTAATTCTTGCCATTCACCAGTCATTACGATTGTTGCAATCATCTCATATTTTTTAAAGTATAAAGTTTTCTTTGGTACTCATTTGCTTCTAATCCTCTTGCCTCTAATTCTAATTCCTTCTTCACTTTAGCATTGGCTATGGATGTAAGCTCAGAATTCTTTCTTTTTGTTTCCTCTAATTCGTGTGTTAGATGGTACCTATTACTGTCCTCTATGTATTGTTTAGAGTTCTCATATTTCTTAATCTGATTGTCCTCAAAGATTAAATTGTCCTCCATTTTATAACCAGTATTGAACTCCCTATATTGATTTCGTAACCCATTTAATTGTATATTGCTCTTCATTATTATATTTCACTTGTCTGAGACATATACATACATCTTAAATAGGTATAAAGACTAAATCATAATAAATTGTTGCCGTAGGAACATCTAACTCTGTCCCTCACACTAGCTTATAGAAAGGAACATAATTTCAACTAACGTGGATTTTCTCAATTATTAACCCATCCTCATTCTCTACATACTCGTTGTGTTCTCCCACCCTAGTGTTCAATAACATTAGGTAATCTCCATCTGGAATGTCACACACTCTCAATCAACAATCCT
>JAGCBE010000004.1 GCA_017652345.1 Methanobrevibacter sp. | reverse complement strand
ATTCATCGGTCCAAAAGCCACATCCTCTTCTACAGTTGGAGCAAATAGTTGATTATCTGGGTTTTGAAATACGATTCCTATTTTTTGACGAGCGTTGAAAAGGCTTTCCTTATCATATTCCAGCTTCTCTCCATCAATATAGACTTCACCGGATTTTGGAATGTTGATTCCGTTGAAATGTAAGAATAGTGTAGACTTTCCAGCTCCATTTCTTCCTAATAGAGCTACCATTTCACCTTTATCTACCTTAAAATTAATGTTGTTCAATGCCCTTGTTCCATCAGGATATTCAAAAACTATATTTCTTGCTTCTAAAATACTAAAACCTCCAACTTATTATTTATTATATTAAAAAGAGTATATAAATGTTTAAAAAGTAATAAAAAACCCTATAAAATCTTAAAAAAAGTAATACTTTTAAATAAAGGATAATTGAAAAAATATCAATCCAATTGAGTTTTAATAACATATCCTAAAAGCAATTTCATGGAATGGAACTCTTCATTGTCCAACTGATTTTCCATTATTGAATCAGAAACCTTTAAAACTGTTTTTTTGCTTAATAGACCCGCTCTATACTGATCTAATAAATGAAGAATCAATGAAACATTTGCAACTAATTCCGGATTTTTAGAAGTCTTGATTAATGAAATGATAAATTCCCTTTTATCATCTTCATCCTCCATCTTAATGTGTTCTGGAAGATAATTCTCATAAAAATCATTGAGAGTGTTTTGGTATCTGTCAAGCCTAACCAAAGCATTCATTTGATAAGATGGAGTTAACCATTGCAAACTACCTAATGATTCCTTTATAGACTTGATTACTGCCTTTGCAATAAGCTCTCCTATCTTTGCATGCTTGCTGACATTGTCTGTAAAGTCAACGCTATCCATATTTGAGAAAATAGCTATTCCATCGGTTCCAGTACCTGTAGCTATTTCATTTGATTAGTTGCTTGAAACCATCAAATCCCTAAGAGCCACTGCTTTAGCTTCAACAGCAATCATTTCTGCCAATAGAAGTGAACTTTCATCCAATTTTGTATTGATCAATATGATATTGTTGATGGTTCCTGGCTTATTTGGGTCTTTATTGATGTCAGAATTATCATCACAATCGTAGCTGTATTCTGCATTGATTTCATAATATGAAGCTTCATCTCCTGCTGAAACTGCATTTACTCTAGCGCCAGCAGTTGTAATGGCTATTACTTCTATATCCCTATACTTTTCAGAGACTATTGAATAATGATTCATGTCTGCAGATGTTATTAAGCCACTTAATTTATCGCTTCTTAAATCCAAATCATTATAGAAAACATCAGATAAATAATTTAGGAAATTCAATATGCCTCCTTCACAATACTTATCAATGTTTGCTTGAGACAATTGATGATTGAAAACAGCTGATAAGTCTTCATTGTATCCTCCATTTAACCAAGAACTAACTATTCCATTCCTTTTAGGACCAAATCTAACAAGTATGGTATCTGAATTCTTCAATATTTCATCCCCATCACTTGTTTTAAGCAATAATTTGAATTCTT
>JAGCBE010000340.1 GCA_017652345.1 Methanobrevibacter sp. | reverse complement strand
GCTTGCAAAGGATTTGGATTGCAAAAGAGTGGTCTTGGATGCTGACTTTAGAAATGATGGTGCATTCAGGTTATACAGCTCTAAAGGATTTAAGATCTTCAATAAGAAGGCATTTGGTATTCCAGGTAAAAAAAGATGGATGCGAAATATGGAGTTAATTCTTAAATAGCTGTTTTAAGCTATTATTTTTTTATTATTTTAATTTATTCGTAATTATTCAAACTAATTATTCTTTCATAAAAAAAAGAAGATGGTCATTGAAAGAATTATTTTCTTCTTCTTTCAAACTCTTCTAGAATTTCATCGAATTCCACTCCTTTGTATGCTAAAAGGAGCAATGTATGAAATATCAAGTCAACAGATTCATAAACCAAGTTCTCATCATTTTTAGAAGCGATGAGAGTTTCTCCACACTCTTCAGCTATTTTTTCAAGAATCTTATCCTCTGCCTTCTTGTCGCTGTCCTTCATAATGTTGGAGGTGTATGAGTCTATTGGTGAATCCCTACGACTTTCCAATACTTCATAAACATCTCTTAAAATTTTGTCATCTGCCATCAATTCACTTCCCTAAGCAATACTTAGTGTTTTTGCTGTGCATTTTTAATAGTTTCAGTTATTGCAATCAATGGATGTTGATCATCATCAATGATGGTTATGTCATTAAATGAATTCAATCCTTGTTTTTCAGCGGTTTTTTCCATACCTAACCTAATGTCCTTATGGAAATCCACTACATAGGAATCGATTTTATCCAATCCTAATTTTACAGAAGCCACTGCTCTGTGGTGGCCGTCAACTAAAATGTATCTTTCTCCACTTTTAACTACAATGGTTGGTTCTGCCAATCCTTTTTCGAGCTCATAGGTTCTTCCTTGCAATTCATCTGCATAAACCCTATCCTGAGTAGGTCTTATTTTCTCTACAGGAACTTGCTCTCTAGTTAATGTGGTTTCAATGTCATAGAGTTTTTCCATGGTTTCCTTAAATGCATTGACTTTAGTTGGGGTTGATCTTTCAATATGTGACCTTACAATATCTGTGTTGGTCATGATTCCTTTCACATGCCTTTGCTTATCAACAACTGGAAGTCTTGAAATACCATGCCTGAACATCACTCTTGATGCATCGTTGATATGCATATCCTCTCTTGCAACGATTACATCAGTAGACATTATTCCGCTGACTTGATCAGTTACCCAATCCTTTAGCAATAAGTCGTAAGCAGTGATAATTCCAACGATTTGTCCGTTTTCATCAACAACTGGATAACCGTCGTGCTTTGTTTGCTTCATTAATTTAATAACATCATTATTGGGAGTATCATATTTTACTGTAAATACATCTTTTGTCATGTAGTCTCTTACTGTTGCCTTCTCTGTATCCATAATCCCCCTCCTATATTGTAATTAAATTTTAAATAATCATAAAGAGAATTTTGAAGAATGTTTATTCTTCAAGCAATTCCTTTAATATTTTTACAGTTTCTCTTGGGTCTGCTTTACCTTTGGTTAATCTCATTACTTGACCCATCAAGAAGTTCAATGCTCCTTTTTCACCGTTGTGGTAATCGTCTACAGCTTTAGGGTTTTCTTCAACTGCCTGTTTAGCTGCAGCTTGAACTTCATCATCTTTAACTACACCAATCAATCCTAACTCTTCAGCAATTTGCTTTGGAGTTTGCTTGTTGTTTGGCATTTGTTCAATGATTCTTTGACCTGCTTTGGTGGTGATTTCCTTGTTTAAGAGCATGTTCAAGAATTCAATCAAGTCATCTGCTAAGATTCCACTTTCTGCAAAGTCAAGCTTATTGTAAGTCAATACCCTTTTAAGTTCATCTCTCATCCATTTAGCTGCGAATTTAGGG